>CAMDXR010000176.1 GCA_945877725.1 Limnohabitans sp. Rim8 | reverse complement strand
GTCCAAATTGATCTGGAATGTTGCTGAAACCATCGAGCATTTGTCAGCCGCGTGGGCATTGCAAGAGGGTGATTTGATTTATACAGGCACCCCTGAGGGTGTCGCGGCCGTGGTGGCGGGTGATGTCCTGGTGGGCCATGTGGCGGGCTTGGAAAGCCTTACAATCATCATTAGGTAGATGAAATTACTAAATTCACAAGAATTGTCAGATTTTTTCTCACACCGAAATTTAAAAACTTGCATTATATTTCACATTCATGCATTATATCGACCTTGAGGGCGAACCGGAATACATCCGCTTGAACGAAATCAAACAAGCATCCAAGCTGAAAAACACTTTGCCAATGGCTTTTTGACCCCTTTTTTACAACCACCGAGGAGACAATTTGATGAAGAACTTCCTTAAACAAACCGCCTTTGCCGCAGGCATGATGGCCATGGGTTTGGGCGTACAAGCCCAAACCATCACCTTGAAAGTGCACCACTTTCTAGGCCCACAGTCGATTCAGCACACCACCATGATGGGCGAGTGGTGCAAGAACATTGCACGCGATTCCAAAGACCGCCTCAAGTGCGATATTTTTCCGGCCATGCAATTGGGCGGCACACCTGTGCAGTTGTTTGACCAAGCGCGTGACGGCGTGGTCGATGTTGCCTGGACTTTGCAGGCCTACACAGCCAAGCTGCAAAAACTTGAAGTCTTTGAACTGCCCTTCATGATGACCAACGCCGAAGCCACCAGTCGCGCCGCTTGGGACTACGCCGAAAAATTTGCGGCAGATGACATGAAGGACGTGAAGATGTTGGCTGTGCACGTCCACGGCCCAGGCAACATTTACACCAAATCCAAAGCTGTCACCAGCATTGCCGATTTGAAAGGCTTGAAGGTTCGTGCACCCACACGTCAAGTCAACAAGATGATTGCCATGATGGGTGCTACACCTGTTGCCATGCCCGTCCCTCAGGTCACTGAAGCCTTGTCCAAGGGTGTGATTGACGGTGCAGTGATCCCTTACGAAGTCGCCCCTGGTTTGAAAGTTCAAGAACTGACCAACTTCACGGCCGAAACAGACCGTTCTTACAACGCTCTGTACACCACCGTGTTTGTGGTGCCCATGAACAAGGCCAAATACGACTCTTTGCCTGCTGATCTGAAAGCAGTGATCGACAAAAACTCTGGTCGTGAATTCTCGGCTTTCCTGGGCAAAACCCAGTCTGGTCAAGACGCACCCAGCAAGAAGATTTTTGAAGCTGCGGCCAATCAAAAAATCAGCATCATCCCAAAAACTGAGCTGGAAAAGTGGAAAAAAGCCACGGATCCTCTGGACGATGCATGGGTCAAGGAAATGACCGCCAAAGGCATGGATGGAAAAGCCATGTTGGACGGTGCGACAGCTTTGATCAAGCAGTACACCAAGTAAACTGCTGATTCAAAGCAGATCAAAGGGCGGATTTTCCGCCCTTTTTTTGAACTGCCAGACTCAAAGTCTGGCCCTTATTTTAGGAATGACCGTGGCCGAACTCATCGTCGACGAAACATCTCAAGCCCGAGGCCCTGCGGGCAAGGTCATCGAGAATGTTTGCAAATTTTTTGCCATCTGCGGTGGCATCGTATTAACGGCCATGGCCATCATGTCGATTGCCAGCATCTTGGGGCGAAGCTTCTTTAGCAGTCCCATTGTGGGCGACTACGAACTCGTACAAGCCATGTGCGCTGTAGCGGTGAGCATGAGCCTGCCTTACACCCACTGGGTTCGCGGACACGTCATCGTTGACTTTTTTACGACCCACGCGAATCCTAAATTCAACGCCTTTTTAGATCTGTTGGCCAATTTGCTATTGGCCCTTTTTTCAGCCGTGATCACTTGGCGCTTATGGCGTGGCCTTTGGGAACTTAAAGGTTCGATGGAAGCTTCCATGCTGCTCGACATTCCCACTTGGTGGAGCTATGCCCCCATGGTGCCCTCGTTTGCTTTGCTTTGTATTGCGGCGATCTATGCCGCAGGTGCCGACCTTGGAAAGATGAAGTCATGACCGGAATTGAATTAGGCAGTGTTGTTTTCATCGGCCTGATCGCGCTGCTGGCGTTGCGGGTGCACATCGGCATTGCCATGTTGCTGGCCGGCTCCATTGGCTATGTCGCCTTGTCGGGCATGGACCCTTTGTTGAATTACTTCAAGTCAGCGGCCTACACGCGTTTTTCGGTGTACGACCTGTCCGTTGTCCCCTTGTTTTTGCTGATGGGTCAATTCGCCACCCATGGCGGTTTGTCCAAGGCCCTGTTCAAGGCGGGTAACGCCATGATCGGGCACTGGCGTGGCGGCATGGCCATGGCCGCAGTCACCTCTTGTGCCGGTTTTGGGGCCATTTGCGGCTCGTCGTTGGCCACCGCAGCCACCATGGGTCAGGTGGCTTTGCCAGAACTGAAGGCGCACAAATACTCACCCCGTTTATCGACCGCCGTGATTGCTGCAGGTGGCACTTTGGGCATTCTGATTCCCCCATCAGTGCCATTGGTGATCTACGCGATCATCACTGAACAGAACATCGCCAAATTGTTTCTTGCAGCGTTCATTCCCGGCATCATTGCGGCCATTGGTTACATGGTGGTCATCGGCATCATCGCCCGCATCCGGCCCGAAGAAGCCCCCCGTGGCGACCGTTTCACATGGGGTCAGCGTTTGCAAGCCCTGGGAGAGACATGGCCGGTTTTGCTGATTTTTGCCGTGGTCATCGGCGGCATTTATGGCGGGTTATTCACCCCCACAGAAGCAGCTTCCATTGGCACGATTGCCACTGGTTTCGTTGCCTGGACCTCGGGCGGCCTGAAAGGCAGAGGCTTTTTGGAGTGCATGTATGGTGCGGCGGGCGCCACCGGCATGATCTTCCTGATCTTGCTGGGCGCAGATGTCTTGAACGTGTTTTTGGCCCTGACGCAGGTCAACACCGAGTTAGCCAAGTGGGTGGTCGGCATGAACCTGCACCCCTTGATGGTGGTCTTCACCATCATTGCCATCTATTTGGTGCTGGGGTGCATCATGGACAGTCTGTCCATGATCTTGCTGACAGTCCCCATGTTCTTCCCGATCATCATGGGCATTGACATTTGGGGCATGGACGCCGAGTCCAAAGCCATCTGGTTCGGCATTGTGGCTCTCATGGTGGTAGAAATTGGTCTGATCACGCCCCCCGTAGGCATGAACGTCTTCATCATCAGCAACATGGCCAAAGATGTGCCGATGAAAGAGACCTTCAAATACATCGTTCCTTTCCTGATTTCTGACTTGATCCGTATCACGGCGATTGTTTTCTTCCCGAGCATTACACTCGTGGCTTTGAAAATATTTACCTGACCATGTACCCAAGAGAAGCCATTCGCCATTGCCGCCAGTGCGGCGCCGCTGTGGCTTACCGTTTACCCGACGACGGGGACACCAAACAAAGGGCCATTTGCACCGTCTGCCACACGGTGCACTATGAAAACCCGCTCAATGTGGTGGGGACAGTGCCTTATTGGGGCGAACAAGTTTTGCTTTGCAAACGCAACATCGAACCGCGCAAAGGCAAGTGGACCTTGCCCGCAGGTTTTATGGAGCTGGGCGAATCCACATCACAAGGCGCTGCCCGGGAAACCACCGAAGAAGCCGGGGCCCAGTTCATCATGGAAGACCTGTTCACGGTGATGAGTGTTGCCCGTGTCGGCCAAGTGCATCTGTATTACCGCGCCAGACTGACCAGCGATGTCTTTGATCCGGGCCATGAAACCATGGAAGCCCGCCTGTTCGATGAAAAGGACATTCCTTGGGAAGAATTGGCTTTTAGAACCGTCAAAGAAACCTTGGAACATTATTTTGCTGACCGCCGGGCTGGCGTCTTCGGAACCCACGCATTCGACATTGCATAAAATTGACAAAACAAAAAATATTGCTGAGTAACCCACATAATTCAGCTTTGTTTATTTTTATCAGTTTTCTCAAAGGCATAGCGTGATCAAGTCCACTACCCTCGTTTTGAGTAGCCTGCTGGCTGCCGCAGCCATGGCTCAAACGTCAGCCCCTGCCCCAGCTATTGCTCCAGCACCTGCCCCGGTCGCCCCTGCTGTTATGGCAAACCCATCGGTCGCAACGACACCGGCTTCCGACCCTGCCGCAACCCCCAAAGCGGAAACGGCTACCAAGAAGAAGGCCGCCAAGAAAAGCAAAAAATCCAAAAAGAAGAGCAAAGCCAAATAACAGCTCTAGGTTCGGCTTGGTTTCACCAAGTCAGCCGCCACCCAAAAGCACAAAGGCCACGTTCAAGTGGCCTTTTTCATGTCCAAGATCCAAGTTACCCCAAAGTTAATTGGGTGGTTGGGTGTCCCCATCGGCCTCAAACATCAATGGCTTGGGCCGAACCGGCTTGCTTGCGCAACTCAAACTTCTGAATTTTTCCGGTGCTGGTTTTGGGCAATTCGCCAAAAACCACCGCTCGTGGCACCTTAAAGCCTGCCAAGTGTTGCTTGCAATGGGCCACGATCTGCTGGGGGGTGGTTTGCGCTCCAGCCTTCAACTCCACAAAAGCACAGGGGGTTTCACCCCAGCGCGCATCGGGCATGGCCACCACGGCTGCGGCCAGCACATCCGGGTGCCGGTAAAGAATGTCTTCGACCTCGATGGATGAAATGTTTTCGCCCCCCGAAATGATGATGTCTTTGCTGCGGTCCTTGATCTTGATGTAGCCATCGGGGTATTGCACCGCCAAGTCGCCGCTGTGGAACCAACCTCCCGCAAAGGCTTCTTGTGTGGCTTTGGGGTTTTTCAGGTAGCCCTTCATGGCAATGTTGCCCTTGAACATGATCTCGCCCATGGTTTCACCATCTTGCGGCACGGGTTCCATGGTTTCCGGGTTCAGCACACGCACATCCCGCTCCAGGTGGTATCGCACGCCTTGGCGGGCGTTCAAACGCGCCCTGTCGCCTATCGGCAGGGCGTCCCATTCTGGGTGTTTGGGGCAGACGGTTGCGGGTCCATAAACCTCTGTCAGGCCATACACATGGGTCAAATCAAAGCCCATTTCTTCCATGCCTTCAATCATGGAGGCTGGGGGCGCAGCGCCCGCCACCATGGCCTTGATGCCTGCGGGCACCCCAGCTTTCTGGGCGGCCGGGGCATTCACCAGCAAGCCATGCACGATGGGGGCCCCGCAGTAATGCGTCACGCCGTGCTGGCGCATGGCGTCGAAAATGGCCTGCGCATCAACCTTGCGCAAACACACATTAACGCCCGCCCGTGCTGCCACCGTCCAAGGAAAGCACCAACCGTTGCAATGGAACATGGGCAGCGTCCACAAATAAGCCGCATGCTTGGGCATGTCCCATTCCAGAATATTCGAGATGGCATTGGTCGCGGCCCCCCGGTGGTGATACACCACACCCTTGGGGTTGCCCGTGGTGCCACTGGTGTAGTTCAGTGCAATGGCGTCCCATTCGTCACCGGGCAGTTGCCAGTCAAACTGGGCATCGCCCCGGGCCACAAAAGTCTCGTAATTGACCGTGCCCAAAGCCTCGGTGGGACCGCTATAAAGGTCATCTTGCACATCAATCACCAGCAAAGGCCGGGTCGATTGGCGCAATGCCAAGGCTTTTTTCATCACGCCCGAAAACTCAGGGTCCACGATCACCGCCTTGGCCTCACCATGGTCAAGCATGAAGGCCACGGTCTCCGGGTCCAAACGCGTGTTCAGTGCATTGAGCACCGCGCCAGCCATGGGCACCCCAAAATGCACCTCTACCATGGGTGGGGTGTTGGGCAGCATCACAGCCACGGTGTCATTTTTGCCAACACCCGCCTGGGTCAGGGCACTGGCCAACTGGCGGCAACGCCGATACGTGGTGGCCCAGTCTTGGCGTAATTCACCATGCACGATGGCCAGCCGGGACGGGTACACCTCGGCCGTACGTTCAATGAAACTGAGCGGTGACATCGGCGCATGGTTGGCTGATGTTTGGGGCAAATCCTGGTCAAAAATACTGGTCTGTAGGCGCGTCATCTGGGGTTCCATCGTCAGGGGGATGATTGATTGGAATGAGTTTGCCTGACCCAGTACTTAAATCCATGCTGGTTTGCCCCGAAAAGCGGCCCCAATCTGTGAAAATATCCGGATGGCCATCCCCCAGACTTTCATTCAGGAGTTGTTGTCCCGCATCGACGTGGTCGAGGTGGTGGGCAAATACGTGCAGCTCAAGAAAGGCGGGGCCAATTTCATGGGTTTATGCCCGTTTCATGGCGAAAAATCCCCCAGTTTCAGCGTCAGCCCCACCAAGCAGTTTTTCCATTGCTTTGGCTGCGGCAAAAATGGCAACGCCGTGGGTTTTTTGATGGAACACGCGGGCATGACCTTCATTGAAGCCGTCAAAGACTTGGCCCAGCAAGTCGGCATGCAAGTGCCGGAAGAACAACAGTCCCCTGAAGACCGCGCCCGCGCCCTGGCCCAAAAAGCCAAGCAAGACAGCCTGAGCGATGTGCTTGAAAAAGCCGGTGACGCCTACCGGGAACAGCTCAAAATTTCCCCCAGGGCGGTGGACTACCTGAAGGGGCGGGGCCTTTCGGGCCAAATTGCCAAGCGCTTTGGCCTGGGCTACGCGCCTGAAGGCTGGCGCAGTTTGGCCAGCATATTCCCCAAATACGACGATCCCCTGTTGGCCGAATCAGGCTTGGTGATCGTCAACGAAGAGGACGACAAACGGTACGACCGATTTCGCGACCGGATCATGTTTCCGATTCGCAACATCAAAGGTGAATGCATAGGTTTTGGCGGACGCGTGATCGGCAACGGCACCCCCAAATACCTGAACTCCCCCGAAACGCCGGTCTTCCACAAAGG
>CAMDXR010000175.1 GCA_945877725.1 Limnohabitans sp. Rim8 | reverse complement strand
AAAAGCAGCTTTTTGCTCGATTCGTTGGGCAAAAAGGTTTTCCCCAAGCACATCGATATTGAAGAGGATCCTTTTATCTTGCGCGGTAAAGGCAGCTCACCGTTTGACGACGAAGGCGTGCGATCGGTGCGCCGTAAAGTGGTCAAAGCTGGGCGTGTCGAGGGGTATTTCCTGAGCAGCTACTCGGCGCGCAAACTGGGCATGAAGACCACGGGCAATGCCGGGGGATCGCACAACCTGACCCTGACCTCGCGCTTGACCCAAGCGGGCGACGACCTGGAGGCCATGTTGCAAAAACTCGGCACAGGACTGTTTGTGATTGAGCTCATGGGCCAAGGTGTGAACTACGTGACCGGCGATTATTCCCGTGGAGCCAGTGGTTTTTGGGTAGAAAACGGCCAGATTGCTTACCCCGTACACGAGATCACGATCGCCGGAAACCTGAAGGACATGCTCATGGGCATAGAGGCCGTAGGCGCGGATGCCTACAACATGGGTGCCAAATCCACAGGTTCGATTTTGGTCAACCGCATGAAAGTAGCCGGTAGCTGATCTCCCGATCCGCCCCAACCTGATCCGGCACCCATCTCTGCCCGTCATGCCCGACCTGATCGGGCATCCATTTTTTTGCGTGGACGATTCACGCATGTAGAAGTAGCCACTATGGACACCCGGTCAAGCCGGGTGTGACATTCCCTGGTTGGTCAAGCAAGGGTGACGTACCCTGGTGGTCATGCTGGGGGGAACATTCCCTGGTTGGTTAGGGCTTAAGCTGTCAGTGCCGCTTTGACTGCCGCAGACACTTCACCCATGTCGGCTTTGCCGGCCAAGCGGGCTTTGACCGCCCCCATGACCTTGCCCATGTCGCCCGGACCTTTGGCACCGAGTTCGGTCACGATGGCTTTGACTTCGGTGGCCACTTCTTGGGCCGACATGCGGGCAGGCAAATACCCCACCAGCACCGCCATTTCGGCTTTTTCCTTGTCCGCAAGGTCTTGCCTGGCTGCTTGCTCGAAAGCGGCAATCGAGTCTTTGCGCTGTTTGATTAATTTGTCCACAATCGCAATGACCGCCACATCGTCCAGTTCGATCCGCTCATCGACCTCTTTTTGCTTCATGGCCGACAGCAGCAAGCGGATGGTGCCCAGACGCTCCGCGTCTTTGGCCCGCATGGCGTTTTTCATGTCTTCGGTGATTTGTTCTTTCAGGCTCATGAGAGGCTCCTGGTGGGGTCGGAATGGGGAGGTATAAACGACAAAGCCCGCTTGAGCGTCCTCCAGCGGGCTTTTTTTGCAGACCCTTGCGGGTCGTACAAAAAGAAGATCAATACATCTTCTTGGGCAATTGCATGCTGCGAACGCGTTTGTAATGACGCTTTACGGCAGCTGCTTTTTTGCGCTTGCGCTCTGTTGTGGGCTTCTCGTAGAACTCGCGGGCACGCAGGTCGGTCAGCAGGCCGAGTTTTTCGATGGTTCGTTTGAAGCGGCGCAGGGCAACGTCAAACGGCTCGTTTTCTTTCACGCGGATGGTGGTCATTGAATCAATTTTCCAAAAATTTGTGCCGGTCGCTAATGCAAGGAAGATCGTGCCTTGCACTCCGATAACGGCGGTTTCCCCGTCACGAACTAGTATTTGGCAGACGGGGTTTTGCCAGCAAAGCCTGAGATTATAGCCCCAGTCCATCGGGTTTTCGGGGAGACTTTGTGAGACGCCAGACGCTGCGGGTGGAAAATTCACCAGTGAGACCTTACATAGAAATTGTTCCCACAGTCGGTTTGGCGGTGCAGGTCCCTAAAATCAAGCCCAAATGAACCCTTATAAACCGGACACAGTGCTGTTTTCTGGCGCCATCAAAGCCATGGCGACCCTGTCTTTAGGCTTGTGGACCGCTGTTTGCTGGGGTCAACCCCCCCTCAACACGCCATCAGCCACGCCCCCAGCCATGTTGTCACCCGCACCTTCCGTGGTGGTGGTATTGGCGGGTGGCGGGGCCAAAGGCTTCGCCCATTTGGCCGTGTTGCGCCAATTGGAGCGCGACCGCATTCCGATTGCCCGAATCGTGGGCACCAGCATGGGCGCGGTGGTAGGGGGCTTGTATGCCAGTGGCATGTCAACCGATGACATTGAACGCATGGTCGCCAGTCTGGACCCTGCCAAGGTCGCCTTGGACCAGATCAATCGCCTGGAGTTGCCGTCAAGGGCCCGCGATTACCAGCAAAAGTACCCGGTCGAGCTGGAGTTCGGCATCAAGGATGGCGGGGTCAGCTTTGCCCGTGGCGTGAGCGATGGACAGCGGTTTTTGGCCTTGTTGCAGGCCTTAACCGTGCATTTACCCCCTGAAGTCGATTTCAATGACCTGAAGATCCCTTTTCGGGCGGTGGCTACCCGTTTTCGCGATGGCGAGATGAAAGTTTTTAACCGGGGGGCCTTGCATCTGGCCATTCGGGCCAGCATGGCCGCACCGGCCGTGTTTGCCCCGGTCGAGGTGGAGGGCGAGACCTATGTGGATGGGGGGCTGGTGGCCAATTTACCGATAGAAGTCGCCCTCAGTGAAGGCGCTGACGTGATCGTGGCCTCCTTATTGGCGGATGGCGCGAACGAGGACAGAACCGAGCAAGCCAGTCACGCCCTGGTGGTGGCCAACCGCATGTTGGACATTCTGATTCGGCAAAACGAGAAGCGCAATTTGGCCCTGTTACGACCGCAAGATGTGTTGGTCCGGCCAATGCTCAAAGACATTGGTTTTGCAGATTTCAATCGTGCCGCCGAGATTGTGTTGAGGGGTGAGCAAGCCTTGGTTTTGGTGCAGGACAGGTTGACACAATTGAGCCAAGTGTTTGCAGCCCAACCAACAGTCAAAGCCCCGCAGCGTTTGGCGTTTGACCAGCGTGAAAAACGCATCGTTGCGATTGAGGCGCAAGGCAACAAAGATGTCTCGGAAAGTTATATCCAGAGCATGTTGTCGCCCCTGCTGGACCAAGAGTTTTCGCCGACACAGGCCGAGCGTTTCATGGATCAGCTTTACACCAGTGGGTATTTTGATTTAGTCAGTTACGCCCTGGAGCAGCAGCAGGGCGCACGCTACAAAATGATCGTGACGGTGCGTGAAAAGCCTTACAGCCCCCATTTTTTCAAGACCACTTTGGGCTTTTCCGCAGAAGTGGATGGCGTGACCCAATTCACGGCAGGGATCGGCTACCGACGACCATGGCTGACGCCATCCGGCCTGGAGTTTTCCCTGGATGCCCGCATGGGCACGCAGTCTGAATTGGCCGCCCGACTGATTCAACCGCTGTCACGAGGCTGGAGCGTGGAGACCGGGGCCTCTTGGGACCGCAACTATCGGCCCCTGTACCGAACGGCCGTGTTCAAGGACCAGACGGGCAGTCAAAAATTGGCCTATTTCAACCAGACTGTGCAAACCCTGGGTGCTCAATTGGTTTATGACTACCAGCGTCAAGCGAACATCAAGCTGGGGGTCACCACCAATACCATTCGCAGAACTTTCGATACCCTCACCGATTTGTCGGCACTCCACTTTGCCAGTACCGACCAGGTGCAATACCAGGGCCTGAAAGCACAGTTCCAGATGGACCAATTGGACTCGTTCAGTTTTCCGACACGCGGGTATTTTTTAGGGGCCAGTCTGGAGCGTGGCTTATCGGGCACGCTTTACAGCGGCGGACGCTTGAGCGGCAAACTGGCCCATACCGTGGGCTCGCATATCTTTAATCTGGGTCTTAATCTGGCGCAGGACCGCGCCACCCTCAACTGTGGCAATTGCCGATCCCCCAGCCAGTTGATCCTGGGTGGTTTTCAAAACATGGGGGCCTACCGCATGGGGCAATTGGCCGGGGATCAACTGGCCCATGTGCACGGCACTTACATGTATCGCCTCACCGATGGGGGCTTGTTCAACCAGAAAACCTATGTGGGGACCGTCTTGGAGGCGGGCGATGCTTGGTACAAAAGCGAGGTCATGCGCTGGCGCTACAGCGGCACGGTTTTTGTGGCGGTGGACAGCAAAATCGGGGACATTTATTTGGGCGCAGCCCGAGGCTCTGGCAATGCCTACAACCTGTTTTTACAGTTGGGCAGGCGCTTCAGTTACTGATCGGGCCAGGCAAAGCCGTTGCACAGGCATGGGCACTGGCCCAAGCCCACTGAAAGTTGTAGCCGCCCAACCAGCCCGTTACATCCACCACTTCACCAATGAAATACAAACCGGGTTGCTTGGACTCCATGGTTTGTGAAGACAAGTCGCGGGTGTCCACGCCCCCCAGCGTGACTTCGGCCTTTTTGTAACCCTCAGTCCCGGTGGGCGTGAGGCACCAGTTGGACAAAGCCTCGGCCAGTTTGTTCAAGGCTTTGTCGGGCACCTCGGCCGCAGTGCGCTGCAAGGCCGCGTCTTGGCCGACCCAGGCTTCGGCTAGGCGGCTGGGCACCCAAGTCGCCAATTCGTTGCCCAGCAGTTTTTTGGATCGCAACTTGGCCTCTTGCAAGCGTGCGGGCACATTCACATCGGGCACCAGATTAAGGCGGATGGGCGAGCCCTCTTGCCAATAGCTTGAAATTTGCAACACCCCAGGCCCCGACAAACCCCGGTGCGTGAACAGCAGATCTTCGTCAAAGTGCATGCGGGCTTTTTTATCGCCGGTCTCTATGCCCACGGGCAGTGCCAAACCTGCCAATTGGGCATAGGGCGTCCAGGCTGCACCGTCAAAAGTCAGCGGCACCAAGCCCGGTTTGCGTTCTACCAAGCGCAAGTCAAACTGGCTGGCCAGGCGATAACCCCAATCACTGGCCCCGATTTTGGGAATCGACAAGCCCCCGGTCGCCACCACCAAGGCCTTGGTTTGCATCTCACCCTGAGTGGTGGTCAGGGTGTAACGGGTGGGCGCAGTGGCTTCTGTATTTGAACGCACGGATTGAACTCCGCAACCACTTCGGATCGTCACGCCACCGGCCTCACATTCGGCCAACAACATCCGAATGATGTCTTCGGCCGAATGGTCGCAAAACAACTGCCCTTTGTGCTTTTCGTGAAAAGCGATGCCGTGTTTTTGCACCAGGTCAATGAAGTCTTGTGGGGTGTAGCGCGACAAGGCTGAGCGGCAAAAGTGCGGGTTTTGGCTGATGAAATGCTTTTGCGGGGCCGCTGCATCCAGCAAGCGGTTGGTGAAGTTGCAGCGCCCGCCCCCCGAAATGCGGATCTTTTCGGCCAACTTGTCGCTGTGATCCAGCAGCAGCACCTTCAGGCCACGTTGGCCCGCCACGCCAGCGCAAAACAAACCGGCAGCCCCGGCACCCACAATCACCACATCCCATGTATTCATGGGTCAGGAGTGTAAGGGTGCTGGCTTGCGGCGTGCCGTCCCCTGTGAGCGTGAAGAAACGTTTCGGTGGCCATGGATCAGTTGGAGCCATGTGCGGTCAACTTGACCGATCAAGGGCAAATTGTTTCCGATGCGCTTGATGAACTTTTGACGCGCAGCTGGGGCTGATTCAGGCCACACGCAGCGAAGCACCAGGCGCTTGTTGTTCAGCCCAAGCCCTGGCGCCTTGCACCACATCCCCCACGACAATGATGCTGGGGCTTTGCAGTCCTTCGCGGGCCATGGTGTGGGTTAATTCACCCAATGTGGTCAGTGCCTCGCGTTGTTGCGGCAAGCTGGCGTGCTGCACGATGGCCACTGGCGTGTGCGCGGGTAAACCTTGCAGCAAGCCCTGGGTGATTTGCGCCAGACTGCTCACCCCCATATAGATCACCAGGGTCAGCTTGGCCTGGCGGGCCGTTGCGGCCAGTTGCACCCAATCGGTGCCGTGGTCGCCGGGTTTGGCATGACCCGTAACAAACACCACACCATGCGCGTGTTCTCGGTGCGTAAGGGGCGCGCCCAAGCTGCTCAAACCTGCCAAACCCGAGGTGATGCCATTGACCACCTGCACATCAATGCCCGCTGCCCGCAGATGCTCGACTTCTTCGCCGCCCCGACCAAAGATGAACGGATCGCCACCTTTCAGGCGCACCACATGTTCGCCGTCTTGGACGGCTGTGATCATCATTTTGTCGATGAAAGCCTGCGGCGTGCTTTTGCATCCCCCGCGCTTGCCAACATGCACAATGCGCGCGTTGGGAGAGGCATGGGCCAACACCCCGTCATTGACCAGGTCATCCACCAGCAGCACGGTGGCACTGGCAATCGCCTTAACCGCTTTCAGCGTCAGCAGTTCCGGATCGCCCGGACCTGCACCTACCAAGGTGCATCGTCCTTGAGTC
This sequence comes from Limnohabitans sp. Rim8, assembly GCA_945877725.1. Classification (GTDB taxonomy): domain Bacteria; phylum Pseudomonadota; class Gammaproteobacteria; order Burkholderiales; family Burkholderiaceae_C; genus Limnohabitans_A. Next base: position 615 of record CAMDXR010000175.1, on the reverse strand, counting down.
AAAGGGGTGAAGCTCATGGTGTTACCTCTTGAATAATGTGCTGAACCTGCAGGGCAATGGGGGCTGGCACGGGCAAGTCACCGTTAAGGACGCGCTGAATATAGGCGGCAGTAGCGGTGGCTTCGATGCCAGGTAAATCGGGCAATTGGCCCAAAGGGCCTTCTTGCTGGGCTTGCACGCGCGTGGTTTGTCCTGCATTGAATACGTCCATGGCGGGAGTGCGCCGGGCATCGGCCACGGGCTCGCCCTCGGTGCCGCGAAGCAGCAAGGCATGCTGTCCGGTCAGGGCAAAGGTGGCCGACATGGACAACAAATATTCGGGGTGCGTGTAACTGCTTACCAGCAAGACCCGACTGTTTTGGGGTGCGCAGGGGTTCATCAGTTTGACCAAACTGTGCCCCGGGTTGCGCAAGCCCACCACTCGGCGAACCGACAACAATCGCTCCAAACCGCTATGTAAAACGCTTGTGGGCACAAACACCACCTGGCCCGCTTGCACGCTGGGGGCCTTGTCGGAGGCGGCAACGCCCAACTCGGCCAACACCGTCTGGGCGCTGACCCTTTTGTCCTCGGTGGCGGTGCCATGCACCACCACCGCCACACCTTCGCGAGCCA
>CAMDXR010000174.1 GCA_945877725.1 Limnohabitans sp. Rim8 | reverse complement strand
GAGGCTGGGCAATTCCAAAAAGCCATCAAGACCGGCGAAACCGTGGTGGTGGCCTGCACCCAAGAAAAGCGTCTTTTTACCGAACTGGCCGAGCAAACCGAGGGGGCCACTTCCCCCATACGTTTCGTCAACATTCGCGAAACCGGCGGCTGGGGGCGTGAAGCCGAACATGCCATGCCCAAAATGGCGGCTTTGCTGGCAGCAGCCCGCTTGCCCGAACCCGAGCCGGTGCCCACAGTGACTTACAAAAGCGCAGGCCATGTCTTGATCATGGGCGCACTGGATGCTGCCGAACGTGCTGCGGCTTTTTTGTCAGATGCGATGCAAGTCACTTTGTGGGCCGAAGGCGCAGGCCCGGCTGGTGGCAGTCAGGAACGGCGCTTTCCCGTGCTGTCCGGACGTTTGCAAAGCTTGACAGGCTGGTTGGGGGCCTTTGAGGTGTCATGGGACGCCAGCAACCCGATTGATCTGGACCTCTGTACCCGCTGCAACGCTTGTGTAGCCGCTTGCCCCGAGCAGGCCATTGGCCTCGATTACCAAGTGGACTTGTCCCGCTGCGGCGCACACCGTGAGTGTGTCAAGGCATGTGAGGCCGCTGGGGCCATCGATTTCACTCGCGATGCCCGCCCGCAAACCGAAGGTTTCGATGTGGTGCTCGACTTGCGGGGCCAAAACGCCACGCCCGGCTTTGGCTCGCATGCTTTGCCTCAAGGTTATTTCCAATGGGATGGGCAAGACCTCGCCACCATGGTCAAGGTGCGCGGCCTGGTCGGAGAGTTTGAAAAGCCTCGTTTCTTTGCCTACAAGCAAAAGCTTTGCGCGCACAGTCGCAACGAGCAAGTGGGCTGCAATGCTTGCATCGACATTTGCTCGGCAGAGGCCATCAGCTCGGAAAAAAACCGCCAGCAAATCAAGGTCAACCCGCACCTGTGCGTGGGCTGCGGGGCCTGCACCACGGTTTGCCCCACTGGCGCTTTGACGTATGCCTACCCACGTCCGGCAGAGCAGGGGGCCAAAATTCGCAGCTTGCTCTCGGCCTATCAGGCTGCAGGCGGCAAGGACGCTGCTTTGCTGCTGCACAGCCAGGACAAAGGCCAGACCTTGATCGACGAGTTGGGCCGTGGTGCGCAGCTCAAACGCTTGCAGGGCGTGCCTGCCCGTGTGATGCCCGTTGCCTTGTGGCACACGGCCAGTGTGGGCCTTGACTTGTGGTTGTCGGCAGTGGCTTATGGTGCGCGCCAAGTCATGGTGCTGTTGACGCATGAAGAAGCGCCGCAATACCGCACCGCCCTCATGGAACAAATGGCGGTGGCCCAAAGCCTGTTGAATGGCCTGGGTTACAACGGGGTGCATTTTCAGTTGATCGAGGCCCAAAACCCGCAGTCTCTCGATGACAGCTTGCAGCGTTTGGCCGCCCGTGGCCTGAAGACCTCGGCCCTGCCGGTAGGCCCTGAGGCGCCTGCACGCCATGCGGTGCAAGCCGACAAAAGGACCAATCTGGAGTTGGTGCTGGACCACTTGATGGCCCAGTCGCCTGTCATGGCCATGAACGAGGCAACCCGACCCAAGGCATTGGACTTGCCGCGCGCCGGATCGCCCCTGGGCAGCATCGTGGTGGATGGTGGTAAGTGCACCTTGTGCATGAGTTGTGTTGGCGCGTGCCCTTCATCGGCCTTGCAAGACAACGCCTTGCAGCCCGAAATCAGGTTCATCGAAAAAAATTGTGTGCAATGTGGTTTGTGTGCCAAGACTTGCCCCGAAGACGCGATCACGCTGCAGCCACAGTTGTCGCTGTTGCCCGAGCGCCAGCAGTCCCGTGTCTTGCACGGCAGTCCGCCATTTGCCTGTGTGCGCTGCCAAAAACCCTTTGGCACGCTCAAGGGCATCGAAACCATGTTGGGACGTTTGGCCGGCCACAGCATGTTCCAGGGTGCGGCACTGGAGCGGCTCAAAATGTGCGGTGACTGCCGCGTGGTGGACATGTTTACCGATGAAAACCAAGTCCGCATCACCGATGGCCAGTTGCCCCCCAAAACCCGATAAATTGTTGCCATGAGCCAAGACCTGAACCTGTCCACCCGCACGCACGCATTGGACGAAGAAACGGCCCGCGCCGAAATTTATGGCCTGCTGTCGCAGCTTTTTTACGCCGCGCCCAGTCATGAACTGCTGGCTCAGTTGCAAGTGGCTGTGACAGAAGCGCCCGATGCCGGGGCCTTTCTTGAGGAACCTTGGCGCGAATTGGTGGCCTGTGCGCGCAACCTGAATCCGCAGCAAATTGCCGACGAATACACCCAGCTGTTTGGTGGGGTTGGCAAACCTGAGGTGTACTTATTTGGTTCGCATTACCTGAGTGGCTTTCTGAACGAAAAGCCCTTGGTCAAGTTGCGCAATGATCTGGCCGACCTGGGCTTGGCACGCAGCCAAGACATGTCGGAAACCGAAGACCATGCGGCCTATGTTTTTGAAGTCATGCGTTATTTGATCGCCGGTGAGGATGTGGCGGTGTCCAACCTGACCCACCAGATGGCGTTTTTCAACCAACATCTGCAGCCTTGGGTGTCGCTCATGTGTCAGGCTTTGATGGCCCATCCGAGGGCTGTTTTTTATGCCCGAGTGGCTGATTTCACCACCGCTTTTATGAGTGTGGAAGCACAAGGTTTTGATTTATTGTCGTAATTGAAATTTTTTGATTTTTTTACTGAAATTATTGATGACGCAAATTCGGGTTTTTACCTAGCAGCTGCAAAAAGTGACCTTGCATAATGCATGACCAAGCGGTAATTTTTCGCGCTTGTAAGTTCAACAACGATTGGAGATCTACTTTGTCTGACAACAAAACCCCACGCCGTCGTAGCCTACTCAAAGGCGCTGCCTTGGCAGCAGGTGCAATTTCTGCCCCCATGATCGCCAGTGCCCAAACCGGCCCGATCACCATGCGTTGGCAAAGCACATGGCCAGCCAAAGATATTTTTCATGAATACGCTTTGGACTACGCCAAAAAAGTCAACGACATGACCGGTGGCGATCTGAAAATCGAAGTCTTGCCAGCAGGCGCAGTGGTGCCCGCTTTTGGCTTGCTCGAAGCCGTCTCCAAAGGCACTTTGGACGGTGGTCACGGTGTTTTGGGTTATCACTACGGCAAGCAAAATGCGCTGGCCTTGTGGAACTCTGGTCCTGCCTTCGGTATGGACGCCAACATGATCCTGTCTTGGCACAAATACGGCGGCGGTGCTGAATTGCTGGCCAAGTTGTATGCCTCCATTGGTGGCAACGTGCAGTCTTTCCTGTATGGCCCTATGTCTACTCAGCCCTTGGGTTGGTTCAAAAAGCCCATCACCAAGTCGACCGACTTCAAGGGCCTGAAGTTCCGTACCAACGGTTTGGCCATCGACTTGTTCACGGCCATGGGTGCAGCCGTTAACGCATTGCCAGGCGGCGAAATCGTCCCTGCAATGGACCGTGGTCTGTTGGACGGTGCCGAGTTCAACAACGCTACTTCTGACCGTATTTTGGGCTTTCCCGATGTCTCCAAGGTCTGCATGCTGCAAAGCTATCACCAGAGCGCCGAGACATTTGAGATCATGTTCAACAAGACCAAGTACGACGCACTGCCAGCCAAGATGAAGGCCGTGATTGCCGGTGCCACCGAGGCAGCTTCGGCCGACATGTCTTGGAAAGCCATCGACCGCTATTCCAAGGACTACATCGAATTGCAGACCAAGGACAAGGTCAAGTTCTACAAGACCCCTGATGCCATCCTGCAAGATCAGCTGAAAATCTGGACTGAAATTGTCGAGAAAAAATCTGCTGAAAACCCCTTGTTCAAGGAAATCGTGGAATCCCAAAAAGCCTTTGCAGCCCGTGCTGTGAAGTGGGACCAAGACACCAACATCAGCCGTCGTATGGCGGTGAATCACTTCTTCGGAGCCAAAGCGGCTGCACCGAAAAAAGCCTGATAATTTTTGATGTCAGTTTGATCAGCCATCCGGGTTTTCTGGATGGCTGATTCATTTATGTGGTTCCACTATGCAAAATTTACTGCTCTTTATTGACAAAGTCAGCACCTGGATTGGCCAGTTTTTTTCCTGGTTGATCGTGGCGCTGACTTTCCTTATTTCCTGGGAGGTTTTTTCCAGGTACGTGCTTGATAACCCTCACCCCTGGGCTTTTGATGTGATGAGCATGATGTATGGCTCACTCTTCATGATGGCGGGCGCCTACACATTGTCCAAAAATGGCCATGTGCGCGGCGATGTGTTGTACGGGTTTTTTCCGCCTCGCCTGCAAGCCTGGTTGGATCTGGCGCTTTACATTTTATTTTTCATACCCGGTGTGGTGGCATTGGCTTGGGCAGGTTACGGTTTCGCGGCCGAGTCTTGGGCCATCAACGAGCATTCCAACATCACGGCCAACGGGCCGCCTGTTTATCCCTTTAAAACCATTTTGCCAATTGCTGGAGCGTTTCTGCTGTTGCAGGGTTTGGTCGAAATCGTGCGTTGCATTGTGTGCATCAAGCAAGGTGAATGGCCTAAACGTGGCGAAGACGTGGATGAAGTTGACGTAGAAAAACTCAAAGAAATGGTCAACGTCAAAGACGAAGACATTGCCAAACTCGATGTCTTGGTGACAGCGCAGGGAAATCACAAATGAAAAAAGAAGTCTGGTTTGGCCTGACCATCATGGCCTTGGTCGTGTTGTCGGCCTTCGTTTTGTTGCCTTCACCCTCCGAAATGACCAACGGTCATTTGGGCCTGCTGATGCTGGCCTTGGTGGTGGTGGCGATCATGCTCGGTTTTCCGACGGCGTTCACCCTGATGGGCATGGGCATGATCTTCGCGTGGATCGCTTACCGCAGTCAAAACCCTGATTTGGCGATTCAGCAAACCTTGGACCTCATGGTTCAGAGGGCTTACTCGGTCATGTCCAACGACGTGCTGATCTCGATCCCCTTGTTTGTGTTCATGGGCTACCTCATTGAACGCGCCAACCTGATCGAAAAATTGTTTAAAAGCATGCACCTCGCCATGGCTCGCTTGCCTGGCTCTTTGGCGGTGGCCACCATCGTGACCTGCGCCATTTTTGCCACAGCCACCGGCATTGTGGGCGCTGTGGTCACGCTCATGGGCTTATTGGCTTTGCCAGCCATGTTGCGCGCCGGTTACAGCGTGCAATTGTCAGCGGGTGCCATCACGGCTGGCGGTTGTTTGGGTATCCTGATTCCGCCCTCGGTCATGTTGATCGTCTATGGTGCAACAGCGGGCGTTTCGGTGGTCAAGTTGTACGCTGGGGCGTTTTTCCCCGGCATCATGCTGGCCACTTTGTATGTTATCTATGTGGTCATTCTGGCCAAGATCAAGCCCCATATGGCGCCCCCCATGTCGGCAGAAGATCGGATTGTGCCCTTACCTGCGTTTGCCCAAGTGGTGGCCAAGGACGTGAGCAATACCGTTTTGCCCGGTTTGATCGGTGCCATCAAAGGCAAACGCAACGCGGCTGTGCCCATGCGTGATCTTTTGAACCATTTGGTGATTGCTTTGCTGCCTGTTTTGGCAGTAGCGGTCATCATGGGGACGATTTTTCTGAAGGTCACGGCCCCTTTGCCTCCTGAGGTCGTCGAAGGTGTTGTGGCCATGGGCGGTGAGCTGGCCGACTCTGCGGACACTGCGGAAGAGTCTGGCAGCGTGAGCGGCTTGGCTGAGCCCGAAGCTGACAGCTTGCAAGCGCCCCCAGGTTCGGAAGTAGCTGCTGAAAAAGCTGCGCCAACGACACCCGAGGTCAAAGAAGCCGCACCTGCAACTGTTGCTGCAGTGGCAGAAGCCCCTGCAGATGCTGAACGCGTCCCGGCACCCCTGTCTTTTTGGATCGGGCTGGCCAGTTGCGCGGTAGCACTGGCCATCTTCTACGCTTATTTCAGCTTTGCACGACTTGAAATCTTCAAGATGCTGTTGGGTTCTTTCTTCCCATTGGCCCTGATGATTTTGGCGGTGTTGGGCACCATTGTGTTTGGCCTGGCCACACCCACAGAAGCGGCGGCGATGGGCTCTTTGGGAGGCTTGCTGCTGGCGGCAGCTTACCGACGACTCAACTATGTGGTGTTGCGCGAGTCGGTTTACCTGACGGCCAAGACCAGCGCCATGGTGTGCTGGCTGTTTGTGGGTTCCAGCATTTTCTCGGCGGCATTTGCGTTGCTGGGCGGTCAGGACATCATCAACACTTGGGTTTTGGGCATGGACCTGACGCCTTTGCAGTTCATGATCTTGGCGCAAGTGGTGATTTTCTTGTTGGGTTGGCCCCTTGAGTGGACTGAGATCATCGTGATTTTCATGCCGATCTTCATCCCCTTATTGCCCCATTTCGGCATTGACCCTCTGTTCTTTGGGCTGTTGGTGGCCTTGAACCTGCAAACTGCTTTCTTGAGCCCACCCGTGGCCATGGCAGCGTTCTATCTGAAAGGCGTCAGCCCACCGCATGTCACGCTGAACCAGATTTTTGCAGGCATGCTGCCCTTCATGGCCATTCAGGTTTTGGCCATCATTTTGTTGTACACGTTCCCGGCCATCGGTCTGTGGTTGCCAGAAGTTTTGTACAAGTAAAAGACCCCGCCGACACACACTTAAAGCATCAATTTTGTGTGTGTCGGCGCACCCCCAGAAGATATGACTTCTTTAGGAGTCACCGAGTTGACAAAGATCAATTCGAACCAAGGGTTTTCACCTTGAGGCATCGGAATGAGCTCGCATAGTATTCTGTTATGCAAAGCATTTCCTATGCATGAACGTTTATTTTGAAACTCTATTTGGAGTCTTCGATGTCCTCAAAACCCTCAACCGTTTCGCGTCGTAGTCTGTTTTCAGGGGTGGCTACTGTCGGTGCTGTGGCTGCAGCTACAGCGG
>CAMDXR010000173.1 GCA_945877725.1 Limnohabitans sp. Rim8 | reverse complement strand
CATCGGCTGACCTCTCTCCTCTCTCTTCTCTTAATACCCAGCTTTTGACTCATTAGATCCACTTCACGCCGGAACCCTTTATCCCGGTCCACCCCTCATCTGTTCCCTGTTGAAGAAAGTTTTCCCATGCGAGCCCTGATTTCTGTCTCAGACAAAACCGGCATTGTTGACCTGGCCAAAGAGCTGCACGCCCTGGGCGTGAGCCTGATCTCTACCGGCGGAACCGCCAAATTGCTGGCCGAACAGGGGTTGCCTGTGACCGAAGTGGCCGAAGTCACCCAGTTCCCTGAAATGCTGGATGGTCGCGTCAAAACCCTGCACCCCAAAGTGCACGGCGGCCTGTTGGCCCGCCGTGATGTGCCTGAACACATGGCCGCCTTGCAAGCCCACGGCATTGAGACCATTGATTTGCTCATCGTCAACCTCTACCCCTTTGAAGCCACGGTAGCCAAGCCCGGCTGCACCCTGGCCGATGCGATTGAAAACATCGACATTGGAGGCCCGGCCATGGTGCGCAGTGCGGCCAAAAACTGGCAAGACGTGGGCATCGTCACCGACGCCAGCCAATACCCTGCCGTGATGGCTGAACTCAAAGCCACCGGCAAGCTGAGCGACACATTGCGCTTTGCCTTGTCAGTTGCCGCCTTCAACCGCATCAGCCAGTACGACGGGGCCATCAGCAACTACTTGTCGAGCGTGAACTTTGAAGCTGAAAAACTCAGCGAAACCTATGTGCCCGAACGCGCGCAGTTCAGCGGCCAGTTCAACGCGCAATACGTCAAAGCACAAGACCTGCGTTACGGTGAAAACAGCCACCAGCAAGCCGCTTGGTATCGCGACCTGGCCCCCGCAGCCGGTTCGCTTGCCGAAGGCGTGCAACTGCAAGGCAAGGAACTGTCGTACAACAACATTGCCGACGCCGACGCAGCGTGGGAATGCGTCAAGAGCTTCGAGACCACAGCCTGTGTGATCGTCAAACACGCCAACCCCTGCGGCGTGGCTGTGGGCGCGAACCCCTTAGAGGCTTACAGCAAAGCCTTTCAGACCGACCCCACCAGCGCGTTCGGCGGCATCATCGCCTTCAATCGTCCCGTGGACAAAGCCGCAGCCGAGGCGGTCAGCAAGCAATTTGTCGAAGTGCTCATGGCCCCCGACTTCAGCGCCGAAGCGCTGGAAGTGTTCAAGGGCAAAGTCAATGTGCGCCTGATGAAAATTGCGCTGCCAGCGCAATACGGCGACGTGCGCAACGCACTTGAAACCAAGCGTGTGGGCTCGGGCCTGCTGCTGCAAAGCGCCGACAACCACGAGCTGGCACTGGCCGACCTGAAAATCGTCACCGTCAAACAACCCAGCCCTGAAGAGTTGAACGACCTGCTGTTCGCATGGAAGGTGGCCAAGTTCGTCAAATCTAATGCCATCGTGTTTTGCAAAAACGGCATGACCATGGGCGTGGGCGCTGGCCAGATGAGCCGCCTGGACTCAGCCCGTATTGCCAGCATCAAAGCCGAAGCGGCCAAACTGAGCCTGCAAAACACGGTGGTGGCCAGCGACGCATTTTTCCCCTTCCGTGACGGCCTCGATGTGGTGGTCGATGCGGGCGCCACCTGCGTGGTTCAACCGGGGGGCTCCATGCGCGACCAAGAAGTGATTGACGCCGCCAACGAGCGTGGCGTGGCCATGGTGTTGACGGGCGTGAGGCACTTCAGGCATTGAAGAGGGTTAGGAGAAACGCTGGCTGACAATGAGTCGCACCAATCGGGGGTTAAAACCCGGTTTAATTCGCCCTAGAGCGTTTCAAACGATTTCTTGCAGTGTCAGTTTTCGGTCAAACCGGTTGCCCTCAAAAAACTTGCAAATCTAAAGCCCAACTTTGAATTTGCAAGGATGGGTGCCCTGCTTTGTTGCCTCTGCCCTTGAGCGTCTGGCCAAGGGCTTCATCGTGGGCATGCTCAGTGGACTCGGCAGCTGGGCAAGCCTAGAAGCTGATCGAAAAATTGGAAACTACACGTCCTCAGGTTGCAGGAAAAATCAGGTCAAAAATTGTTTGTCAAAGTTTCGAACTTAGGGACTGTGGCAGGACAGGTTGTGGACTATTGAGGGGCAATGTTTGAAACATTGATGATTTGCAATGCGATCCGAGCGCGTTCAGCATAAATCTGAGGGATTTGTTTGGATGGTTGTTTAGGGCTGAGAGCTGTCCTTCGCCTAGGTGCGAGCGTTCGGCTGCAACCGACCTGAAGCAGTCTTTTGGATTTCTGTATCCAACGACAGCTTTAGGTCCAAGTGTTCAATCTGAATCCACAACTAGGCCGAGCAACCAATCGCGAAATGCCACTAGGCGAGGCAAATTGGCGCACTCATGTCGGTTCACGGTCAGTCGTCTTGATGTTTTTAGCGTGACGGCATCGGTAAGTTATCTCTATGCACGGAAGTGACGCTTCGATGTCGGCGCCGTGATGCAAAATGTCAAACTCAAAGAGTCGTCATCGCCAACGAGCACGCTGCCCCCACCAACTGGCAGAACCCTTCGTTCGAGTGACCTGTCAGTTGATTAAACACTTCGAGGGTTCTCTTATGTTAAAGACAATCTCCTTTTTAATCGTTGCTGTGCTGAGTCTTGTTTTGGTCGGGTGTGGCGGCAACGGCCAGCCTGTGTCCGTTGCTCAGCAATTCGACAACGGCGTGACAGCCCGCAGCTCTTTGCTTGTCATTCCGGATAGCCCTGGGGGCTACGTGACCTCGGCGGACTGGTACTTCCCGCCCCAGGTTGACGGCGTGGTTGGGACCCAAGGCGTCGTCTGGCTCCAGCGCGGCGACACGGCGACCTTGGCCGAGTTGGCGGCTCAGATCGCAGGCCAGACCAACAGTATCGTCGTGGTGCCTGTGATCAGCTCCTTCGAGATGCCGACCCAGCCAGGGCGATATCTCGGCAGCGCGGCGATGCAGCAGGCGGTAGCAGACATGATGCTGGGTGACCGTTTGGCGCTCGCAACGAGCGCGACCGCCGCCGGCTATCTGGGGGTGTTACCCCAGAGGTTCTTGCTTGCCGGAGAGGGTCTGGGAGGCGGATTCGCCGCCGAGGTGGCCGCACGCACCGTCGACAACGGCGCCGCCGTAAATCTGATGGGCGTTGTGATGTTCGACGGCCGGGCTAGCCTGGAACGGTTCCCCACTTCGCTCGCCAAGCTCGACTCCGTTGACATCCCGCTCTACCAGATCGCATCGCCGCCGCAGGCCGGGAATAACTGGGGCAGTACCACGGAGCAACTCGTGGCCCTCCACCCCGATCAGTTCGTCGGCGTTCAGCTCAATGACGGCAACGCCATGAGCGCAGTGATCACGCTCGCTACCGGCTGGATCAACGATATGTACGCAGGCTTCTACCAGGCGGCTCCCTTTTACGGCATCTACGGCGATTCCATCGGCGGCCCCTTTGTTCCCAACCAGACTTTCATGATAGGCGAGACGGGGGGCACCGTGCTGCCCGCACCGCCGCCGGTTGATATCAATCAGTATGCAGGCACCTGGTACGAACAGGGCAGCGTGAAGGAGGAGCCATCGAGCGGGCTGTTCAAAATCGTGACGGTCTTCACTCCTCAGCCAGACAGCACCATCGCGTTGGTGAATTCTGGCACCTACGGACCTGGCGGCCCGGCGTGGACCGTCACCGGATCGGCGGTCCCAGTCAATCCAGCCAACACGCGCTTCAGCGTGAGCTTCTCTGCCGCGCCGCCCACCACTGTCGAGCCGGGCAACTACTGGATCCTTGACTACGCCCCAGACTACAGCTGGGCGATCGTCGGCGACCCGACCGGGACCTCGGGATCCATCCTTACCCGCGATCAGTTCCCATCTGTGGCCGAGTACAACGCGCTTGTGGCCCGGGCGTATCGGTTGGGTGTGCGGGGTACCATCACTCGGACCGCGCAATACCCCTGATCTTCCCGCCGGCGGGCCGACTCCCGGGATCTACATGTGCGAGAGTTGGTGGAGGCGCCCTTGGGCTGCTCGGGCACCAGGCGTTTACGAAAGCCCTTCGGTCCGAAGGGCTTGGTCTCCTCGATCAGGTGGCCGACGGCACGGACGGTTGGGTCTTTCATTGAGTGTCGGCCGTTGGTTCTTTTCTCTGGGGCTCAGGCTCCGCTGCCTAGGATGGCATGGACTTTGTCCACGAAGAGCCCGGACTCCAAGAATTCGACAAGAACCTTCTCGAAGTCATCTCAGCTGTGGATGCCCCTACCGTCAACTCTACAGTCCGGTGATCGGGCTTTCGAACTCTGACTTTCGAACCACAGAACTTGACGACCGCTCCCAGCCTTCTCAGGCTCACAGCCAGATTCGGCCAGTGACCGCAGCTGGCAGAATGCCCACAAGTGACTACGTGACACGACCGGCAGCAACCGCTGCATTCCAGACCTTCGCCCTTGTAAGTCGCCTAAAGGCTGGGAGCGGACAAACATTCAAGCTGTGCAATCAAATATTGGTTGGCTCGACCTTATGTATTATTTGAATCGAATAATCAAAGTTTGAACTCACGGTCATGGAAATGTTCGCCAAGACTTTGTTTGGTAATAAGTATTTTCTGTACTCCTGAAGTTCACGGTCAATGAGCGTTGAAGCATCACATTCGTTCATAGCGCGTTTCTCCATGTTTGCCCGTTTGCGCATCACTCTAAGCGTTTCTTCATCCGATTCAATGAAAACACGCAGATGGCAGTGTTTCCATAAAGCTTCATGGAAGGCATGTATGCCTTCAATTATCACAATCGATTTGGGAAAGATTGTTCTTGATGACGAAATCTTGCTGCCCGTCCTATTGTCATAGGGGTGATAGTTATACGTCTCCTGTTTTATCAGGCGACCAACTGCATGTGAAATTTCAGTTGCGTCGACAGATTGCGGGTTGTATCCGCTGATACCAAGTCTATTTCGCTCTGCTCGATTTTTCAGAAAGGCATCGGTCGAAATCCAATCGGCATCTATCTCTTTGAAATTGAGTTCATCGCATAGCTGTGCGGCCAATGTCGATTTTCCCGTATCAGCCCACCCACAAATTGCAACAAAATATGGAGAAGATCGTTCCTCGTAGCTATCGGAAATTCGGGCAACTAACTCATTAACAATGTTCATATGAATCGCGTAAACATAAGAATTTTTCTAAAAAAATATTAACGCCTTTAGGCTTATCACGACATTACCAGCAAAAGTAAATTTACCAAGCACACTGCTTTCAGCAGTTGACCTATCAAAGATGACTGTCCGCTCCCGCTGCACAACCGACCCTAGAGCAGCAGACCGAAACGGATGCGAACAGTCGAAATGGCTGGTAAAAAACATGGCACCCGTGTGATCCATAAGATCAACCTAGAGAAGCCTGAAATTTGGGTTCTAAACTGTGTTGCCAATGACCAAAAACACGCTATCCAAGTTGGTCTTAATTGGTAAAGCCGCTGTTTGCCTAGTAAAACTGACAGACACAAGATCGGCAACCCAGGGGCAGCATGGCTGCGGTGTAGCCGTTATTCTTCAGCGCTTCGAAGCTGCTGCACTCGACCGCTGCAAGGGCAAACTTGAATTCGCTGCCTCTAGCCGCTCTGCCAGCCAGACTTTAATCACAGACTGCCGTGTCACACCCAGTTTGCTGGCCTCGCGATCCAGGGAGTCAACCATCCACGTTGGAAAGTCGACATTCACCCTTTTTTGCGCCTGTCGCACGCGCTTTGCTTTGGACAAGTCCAAAGAAGCTGTGATGTCGACGTTTTCGTCAAACTTTTGCTCAAAATTTTTAGCTTTCATAAAGTGCCACCTCTTCTGTACGTGAGCGCCGAACGGATATCAAACGGATATTGGCCCCTCGGTGAGTGATAACCGCAGACCAGTGCTTCCCATCCATGAGACCAATGGTCAGATACCGAGCTTCATCTTCAGTTTTTGCTGGAATCTCAAGGATCATCGGGTCATTCCAAAGATTCTGAGCCTCAACAAAATCAATGCCATGTTTCATTCGATTGGATTCACTCTTTTCGGCATCAAATTCGAAGTATTTCATGGTATATAAACTATACCTTAATAGGTGGCGAATTGCCATTCACTTGGGTTTAAGACAGGTTAAGCCTTCATCTCCAGCGTTCAACGGGCGGCGTCTACCGCTGCCCCACCCAGGGCTTTGCGGTACGATCCCCGCTCCCTGCTAAATTAGCCTATCCAACCCGGATGCCTGCCATTTGAACTTCTCTGATTTAAGCCTGACCCCCGCCTTGCAACGCATCTTGGGCGATATGGGCTTGTATGCGCCCACCCCCATCCAGGCCGAGGCGGTTCCGGCGGTGCTGAAATCAGCCGATGTGTGGGCTACCGCGCCCACGGGTTCTGGCAAAACGCTGGCCTTTGCCTTGCCGCTGCTTCAGCGCTTGTTAGAAGCCCCCCGTCAAACCAACTTTCGCCGTCCGGTGCGCACCTTGGTGTTGGTCCCCACGCGTGAACTGGCCGTGCAAGTGGGTGAGGTGCTGACAAATCTGGCTTTCAAACTGCCGCAGTCGCTCAAAGTGTCCATCGTCTTTGGTGGGGTCTCGGTCAATCCGCAAATGATGGCGCTGCGGGGCGGTGCTGACATTGTGGTGGCCACGCCTGGCCGCTTGCTCGATTTGATCGACCAAAACGCTGTGCGTTTGGCGGATGTACAGCATCTGGTGCTGGACGAAGCCGACCGCTTGCTCGACCTGGGGTTTGCTGAAGAACTGCAACGCTTGCTGGCGCTGCTGCCCGCCCGGCGTCAAACCCTGCTGTTTTCGGCCACGTTTGCCCCAGAAGTCGAAGCCCTGGCGTCTAAGTTATTGCGCGATCCGGTGCGCATCACGGTGGAAGCTTTTGAAGGCCACAAACCCGACATTACCCAGCGC
>CAMDXR010000172.1 GCA_945877725.1 Limnohabitans sp. Rim8 | reverse complement strand
TTGAGCAATTGCGGTATGCCAGCGGCAAATTCAACAATGTCGATGCCACGCGTCACCTCGCCCTGCGCGTCGGTGAACACCTTGCCGTGCTCTACGGTGATCATGCGAGCCAGCGTGTCTTTGTGCTGGTTAAGCAGCTCCAAAAACTTAAACATCACCCGTGCACGCCGCAATGGGGGTGTGTCGGCCCAAGCCGGAAAAGCGGCTTTGGCTGCGGCCACGGCCTTCGCCACTTCGGCGCTGTTGGCCAGTGCCACGCTGCCGGTGACGGCACCTGTGGCCGGGTTGGTGACTGCTTGGTTGCGGCCTGAAGTGCCTGCAGCCGGCTGGCCGTTGATGTAATGACCGATGTTCGTGATGCTCATGTCCGTCTCCTTGAATGTTGTGGTGTGTGCAAAGCGTTGATGAATGGGGACGCTTTGATGGGTTATGAAATTACGGGAGCGCGCCCCAACGCGCCAAGGTTTAAGCCAAGGTTTAGGCCAAAGTTTTAAGCTTGTGCCGCAGTTTAGGCAGCCCTGCGAACGCCCGCAAGTCCTCAGTACTGAATTGATTGTTCAAAATAGTGAACAATGCCAGCATGGAAAACCAAAAAATCAACACCCTCTGGACCCATCTGCACTGGCTCAGCGTACTGGCGCAGCAAGGCAGTTACACGGCTGCCGCTGCGCGCCTGGGGGTGAGCAAGGCCGCCATGAGCCAGCGCATTGCCGATCTGGAGCGCGCCGCCAAAGTCACGCTGGTGCAGCGCACCACCCGCAGCCTGCGCCTGACCGAGGCGGGGCAAAAGTTGGTGGACGACACCCGCGCCTCTTTTGAACAGATCGAACAAAGCTTTGCCCAAGTGCGCGACTTGGCTGGGCAGCCCAGCGGTTTGATCCGCGTGACGGCACCCGTGGCACTTGCCCGTCAGCAACTGGTGCCCTTGTTTGCCGACTTTTTGCGAGATTTTCCGGAGGTGCGGATCGAGTTGGACCTGTCAGACCGCCTGAGCACCCTGGCCACCGAAGGCTTTGATTTGGCCATTCGACACACCGCCCGCCCGCCCGATACACATGTGGCTTGGGCACTGTGCCCCACCGAATCGGTGTTGGTGGCGACCCGCGCTTATTTAAGACGCCGGGGTGAGCCGCAAACCCCGGCCGACTTGCAAACCCACAATTGCCTGCACTATCCACGCTCGCAAGACACCCCGGCCTGGACCTTTGAGGGTATCGGCCAGATGCCTGGTGCAGAGGGCGTGCCGAACGGCAACGAGCGGATCACGGTGCCCGTGACCGGCAACTTTGCCGCCAACAACAGCGAAGCGCTGCGCGAAGCCGCGCTTTCCGGCGCAGGCATCGCCCTGGTGCCCGATTTCAGTGCCCAGTCGTCTTTGCGGCAAGGCAAACTGGTGCGCGTGCTGCCCGACTGGAAACCCGTGGGCGCTTTCGCCGAAACCATTTACGCCATTCGCCCGTATGCCCCCCATGTGCCGCGAGCGGTGGCTGCACTGGTAGATGCATTGCGCAAAGGACTGGCGCAGGGGTTTGGGGGTTGATGCAGCCCACAGTCTGGGGCCGCTTGCTGATGTCACTTAGGCCATTCAGGTTATTCTAGTTATTCAAGCCATTCAGGCAACTTTGACCACGCAACTGCAATTCAATTGCGAAAAAGCCGTTTGTAATCAAATGCGCGCGTCACGCTCGCTTTGATTTCGGCTGCAGCCGGATGCAATGGGTTGATGAGAGCCGCATATTCCTCCGGCACGATGACCGATGGCACCAACAAAATAGCCGATGTTTGTGACTTCAACCAATCGGAGCCGATTTTGATGCTGGCAGAACCTGCCGGAATGGCTGACCAAGTCAGGGGAAGGGTGGCCACTTCAAGGCTTTGACGCTGGCCCCACACCTTGTCAGGCACGTCGATTTGCACCACGAACCGATTGAGCGGTAGGCCGGCATCGTCCACATGGGCTGCAGTTTCAAGTACCGCTAACGACAAAGTGCTGGCGCTGTAAACCACGGGCAGACCTGTGTCGTTCCAGCGTCCGGGGTAGCGGGCTGCGCCTCGGCCAGACAGGTCAGTTGCGGCGTAGCTGCGGGTTTCAGCCGCAATACGCCACAACTTCATTGATACGCCCCGCTTTGCATCGCGCCAAGCAAACGCGCCACCAAATCCACGCCGGTTGGCGTGTCCAGTAAATCTGCTGGACGCTGGCCGTCCAGCGCAGCTTGTGGGCGTTCGATCCACAGACCGAGCCAGCGCACAGCGTCAAAACCTTGTGCGCCGGGGTGGGTGCTTTCTTTGACCATGTCTTGCGCCATGGCGGCGAGTCTGGCCATGCCCAGTGCAGTCTGCCCGGCCTGGCCCCCCACGATGGCGTTATTGGCCTTTTTGCGCTGCGCTGTCGCTTTGGGAATGCGCAGGTAGCTGAACAACCGCTGTTCCGGTATCTCCATCCGTTTTGACAGATCGGTGATGAAGGCCACATCAACGCCTTGGCGCTCGACCTCTATCAGCTGCATGGGTGTGGCGTCGTGCACTTGCTTCAAGTAAGCATCCATGCCGGTCTGAGGTAAGTAATGCAAAAAAATGGCCCTTGATTTGCGCACCGGAACGACGGGACGGCGTTGCGGTTTGGCGGGTGATAGAGCGGGCATTTTGGGGCTTTCGGTATCAAGTGAGCCTAATTCTAGACTCAAGTGATCACCTTGACCAAGCCCTTGGTCAAGGCGAGATGGGCATCTTGCTGGCCAAGTTCAAAAGCATCTTCCACGGTGGTGCCCCGGCGGCAATCCCAAGTCGACACGGGAACAGGTCGACTGGGTTGCCAGTAGAGGCGGCCATGTGCCATAAAGAGCGGTGGTTTTCCGGGGTAATGGCGCGTCAGTAAAACGAGACTAGATGCTTTTTCGCTGTCAGTTTGAGCAGGGATCGGGGCGTTGTCGGTATATCCGCCATCAAAAGCCCATCCACCTTGCAAATAGACACCGGACATGAAAGGTGGTGCCGCCGCAGCAGCACTCAGGGTGGTTTGTGCTTCCTTAGCACTGATGCAATCTTGCAGGGAAAAAAAGGCCTGTTTCAAACCCAGAAACCGGGGCAGGGTTGGGTGGATGCTGTGAAACAGGTTTTTGTCCAACAGATAGGTCAAAGTTCCTAAAGCTACGCTGCCTTTCAAACCGAGCGCCCGTGCTGGACGGGTGACAGCCACAAGCAGGCGGCTGGTGGCTGATTGAAGTTCTTTGAAATTGCTTTCGTTAACAAACGATGCAAGCCACGCAGGATAAATCGTTTGGTGGGCATACTTCAATTGGAGGCGAGTCAAGTCACGCCAGTCAAGCAGCCGATCGTTGGCGGCATAGAGTTTCTGGCAAGCTTGCAGTGCGTAGGTCGTGCTGCCTGTCAAAAATGAAGCCGCAATTGCAGCCCCTGCGCTGGTGCCCACCAGTGAGGAGGGCAAACGTGCGCCGTTTTCCTGCAATTGTTTAAGCAGCCCGGCTTGCCACCAACAACGGTTGCCACCGCCCGCAAAAACCAAGCATGTGATGTCTGAGAAAATTAGAATATTCATAAACTGAGTTAACGGGTATCAGAACTTAATTTGGTAAAAATGAACCACTACGCGGCAGTCGTTAGTTGGCAGTTAGAGGGGACGAGTTGACGGGTAAAGCTTTCGGCAGAAACCATCGGCTGAAAGTTGACTTTGGGGACGGCACCGTCATCTTTTAGATGATGTTGCAAGAACATCATTTGGGCTTGCCCTAAGCCGCATTTTCACAAGTACGACCTGTGCAACTTGGAGGGACTTTCCAATTTGCACAGTTTGAGTTGCCTCTTTTACTTCCCAGCGCGTGCAGCCACCGCCGTGTCCGGGAAGTCGCTGAACAGGCCGTCTACACCGAGTTCAAAAAAGCGCTTGTACTCGGCTTTGGGGTCGCCTTTGTAATCAGACAGCAAACCGGGCTGCTCGCTGCGGAAGGTGTAGGCATGGACAAACAGGCCCGCTGCGTGCGCGTTTTTGACCACATCGGTTGGGGGCAGGGCAATGCGATCGGCGTCAGAAATCTTGCCGTCGCCATTCAGGTCGCGGGGTTTGCCGTCGGCACCCATCACTTGGGCGGCGCTGGCCAGATAGGGTTTCCAGGGGCCAATGCCGTCGGCGTAGGTTTTGACTTCGGCCAAGCCCTTGGGGGTCAGCAGGTCGGCAAAGGTTCGGCTGTCTTTGTTCACCGCAAAATCGTAGGGCTTGTCATAGGGGGCCGCCAGAGTGACCTGACCTTTGGCGTTCACATCGTCGCCGTCCACAAGTTGCACCAAGCGAACTTGGGTCAGTTTGCGCATGGCTTTCAGGTTACTCACCTCAAACGACTGAATGATCACTGGGGAGGTTTTTTGGGTGTAACCGTACTCGGCCAATAAGGCCAGCAGTCGTGGCTCGATCGGCAGTTGTGCGTCTACATGGTAGGTGGGGTGTTTGGTCTCGGGATACACGCCAATGGTGCGCCCCGTGCGCATGGACTCCGATTTGGCAAGGTCCAGGATTTCGCGAAAAGTGGGTATTTGAAACTGCCCGTTAAACGAGGCATCGCGCACCGGGTTGGCCTGTTTGGCGCGCAGTGTGCGCAGTTCGGCCAGTGTGAAGTCGGTGGCAAACCAGCCTGTTTCGTTCACCCCATCGACCTTGTGGGTGGTTTTCCGGTTGGCAAATTCAGGCTTGGCCGAGACATCGGTGGTGGCCGTGATGTTGGGTTCGTGGCGCGCCACCAAGTGGCCGTCTTTTGTGACCACCAGATCAGGTTCAATGAAATCGGCACCTTGCTCAATGGCCTTTTTATAAGACGCGAGGGTGTGCTCGGGCAGGTAACCGCTGGCACCGCGATGGCCAATGACCAAGGGCTGTGCGCCATTGAGCGTGGGGTACGAGATGCCGGATTTTGCGGTCATGCCCGTTTGGGCGCAGGCGCTCAGCAAAACCGCTGTTGCAAGGGCCAGGTGGGTAGCATTCAGTTTGAAAGTCGTCATGTAGTTTCCCGAAGTTGATAAACCAGTTTCGATCATGCATACCCTTGATGTCATTTTTATTTCATAAAGAGGTATTTTTGGTTTTTATAATAAAACCAAGGTAATCATAATCACATCACTGTGAATGTGGTGGTTAACTTGTGGGGTGACGCAGGTGGAATTTGGTTCAAGCCCTCTTCATTGGAGTTTTAGCTTCAACCCTTTGCGCAGAGCTGCATGGATGCAGTAATAGCCACTCTATTTAGGATCAACATGGACCACCACACGGCAATCGTTGTTTGGCAGCGAGGGGAGCAGAATTTTCTGGACAACGCTTACAGCAGAAAGCACTTGTTGAAATTTGACGGGGGTGCAGAGGTGGCCGGTTCTTCATCCCCCCATGTGGTGCCTTTGCCCATGTCGGATCCTGCGGCCGTTGATCCCGAGGAGGCTTTTGTGGCTTCTTTGTCCAGTTGTCACATGCTCTGGTTTTTGTCTATTGCCGTTAAAAGAAGGTTTTGCGTCGACAGTTACCGCGACGCGGCCATTGGCAAGATGGGTAAAAACGGCGAGGGCAAGGTGGCCATGACGCAGGTCACGCTGAGGCCAGCAGTTCAATTTTCTGGTGCCCTGATGCCAACCGCTTTGCAAATTGACCAAATGCACCACGAAGCCCATGAGGCTTGTTACATCGCCAATTCGGTCAAGACGGTGGTGACTTGTGAGCCCGTGAACTGAATTTGAACGGCTTGGTTCAAGTGCCGCTGGGCATGCTGTCTTTCGTCAGCGTTTGACGTACAAAGTGCAAAAAATCTTCCAGGTGGAACTGGATGATGTTGACCATGATGGGCAGCAAAAGTGTTTGGTATTCGTGAACGGCAATGTTTCTGAAGCCGACCATGCGTTTCATCGCTTCGGCTGTATCGGCCTCAAGCCAAAGCGCATGGGCCAGCACGGCAAACACATCGCGTGAGCTCTGGGGCAGGCCCAGGCTTTCGCGGCGAATAATGTGATGGCCCATGTCCAGTGCCGCCTCGCATGCCCGCTGTATGTTCAGTATGGCCGCGTCTTGCCTGGTGAAGTTGCTTGCAAACGTATCGGGATCGGCTGTGTATTCTTCCCGTGCTCGCGCAACGCACCGTTCTATGGTGGCAGCTTTGTTTAACAAAACGTCATCGGCCATACACGCGCCCCCTTTGCTTGACGTCCTGAATCAGCCCGGCGCGGGCTTCATCCAGTGACATTTTTTCGCTCAGCATGGCGGCTTCAAACAACCCGGCCTGGACGTTTTTACGCCACCAGGTCGTGCCTTGCGTCAAGATTTGGTACTGCATGACAGTAGAGGCTGCGCGCATGTCCAGCAGGTCCACTGGACAGCCGGTGAGATCGGCAAGTTCCCCGGACAGTTCGAAAAGAACCAGGGGGTCGGCATAGCCTTCGAGCAAAACTGCCAGATCCAGATCGCTGTCTGGGCGCGCCAATTGACCTTGCTGTTGAATGCGGCTGCCAAAAGCATAGATCGCCAGCAGCTTTGGCAGCTGTTGCTGGAGCAGAGCAATCAGGGGTTCGGTTTGCATGTCTTATTGTGCATTGGGGCCTTAAATTCCTCTGGCCAGCACCGGGAAAAGCTTGTGCAGCCCGTCCGTCATCACTTCTACTGCCAGCGCAGCCAGAATCAGGCCCATGAGTCGGGTCATGACGTTGATGCCGGTTTTGCCCAAGATGCGGGCGATGGGGGTGGCCAGCGAAAAGCACAGGGCGGTGGCCAATGCGATGACCACGCCGTAGCCAACCAAGGTGCCGAGTTGGGCAAATGTCTTGGCTTTTTCCGCAAAAATCACCACGGTGGACATGGTGGCCGGACCCGTCAACAGGGGGATGGTCAGCGGCACCACGGCGATGCTGGCCCCCATGGCGGCTTTGG
>CAMDXR010000171.1 GCA_945877725.1 Limnohabitans sp. Rim8 | reverse complement strand
ACTATGGGGCCAAACCAATATATGGCCATAGCTGACAGGCCGTTGTACAGGAGCGTTCAGGTGATGAAAGAGTTGGAGTTGTCTCAAAAATCGCGTGATGGTTACCAATCAAGACAGCAGCCAACGCCAGAACTACAAAGTCTTCTTGATGGACCGTAAGTTATTCTCAAAACGGATCCCTGCCTTGGCTAGGCAGGGCTCGTGAACAGATGCGGAGGGCGTGTGTTTCCGATGATGGCTCGCAGATGACTGCTTTAGGCTGATAGCGGGCACTTCACTTAAGACGATGACCGACCGCTAACGCTGCATTCCAGACCTTCACCCTTGTAAGTCCATAAAGGCTGTAAGCAGACTAAGGCCTTGCGTTAATCATTGGCTGAAGCTGACCCTAAGCGGTTGCATGCTGGACTAAAAGCTGGCTTTGACCCGCAAACAGTTTTTCCACGCGGAACCCTAGCCCAGGAGGCTGAACGGGAGACGCGCCCTCTGTATGCCAACTTCCAAGACCGCCATTGGCCAAGCTCTCTTGTGTTTCTTGTCTCAGGTCGCGCACCTTGGCCGCATTGAGCCTTTGTTCAAGATCATTGCCATCATGTTCCCGCAAAGCAGTAGCCAATTAAAGGTTGGGTTAATTCGCTTCCGAGTGCAGGTGACATCTCGCTGGTGGAAATTGCGGAAGCAGTTTGGATCCGCATTCCAGTAAAAAATGGGTTAGAAAATCTGATGAAGTTGAGCGAGCAATTCTGGCTGCCCCGCTAGTTTTTTGGGCTGATTCCATTACGGTGTGCAACAAAGATTTAGCAGGTGATGGGTGGCTAAGTATGCCAAGGCATCAGCTATCATCAGATAAAAAATCTTGATTATCTTTTGGCTCTCTACCCACGGAGAACACCTGATGAAAACCGATCAAATTCAGCCTCCGACCTACCGCCTCCTGGGTGGTCCAGGTTCCCCTTACTCGCTGAAAATGCGAGCCTTGTTGCGCTACCGCCGACTTCCGCATGTGTGGATCGTTCCGAGTGGTTACCTTGGCAGCGAGGGTGAATTGAAACTTGCAGGTAAGGGCATGATCCCAGTGCTTCAATATCCTGATGGCAGTTACCATGCGGACAGCACTCCTCTGATTTTCGAGCTGGAGAAGCGTCACCCGGGGCATCGCTCGGTGTTGCCGGATGATCCAGCGGCTGCATTCCTTAGCCATTTGATTGAAGACATGGCCGATGAACTTTTGGTGGAGGCCATGTTTGACATGCGTTGGGGGGCCGAGTTTGACCGGTCTTTCTGTGCGACGCGGCAGCTCCAAGGCTGGCTTGGGGTGATCGCTCGTCCCAAACTGGATGCCTTGGTGGCTAAATTTACATCGCGACAAATGTCTAAGCGCGAAGCGATGTCGACCACCGAAGAGGGGTACCAGTTGCTGGCGTCGTTTTATATCGCCACACTGACGGTGCTGGAGTCCATGCTCGAACGCACCGCCTATTTGTTTGGCGGGCGGCCTTCCTTGGCTGATTTTGGGCTTTACGCTCAATTGTGCCAATGCGCCCTTGACCCTTCTGCCAGTAACATCATGCGCAGTCGCGCCCCTCGTACCTTCCAGTGGACTCAGTCACTTGACGATGCCTCCGGTGTTGATGGCGACTGGGTGCCTCAGTCTACCTGGGACCCCAGCGTGCGTGAGATGCTGGCGCTTGCTGGCCGCTTCTATTTGCCTTTGCTGCGCGCACATCACCACGCGGTTGAATCTCGCACCGAGTCCTTCGAGGTTGAGATCGATGATTTGGTTTGGAGGGGGCAAGCTGAGAGCTACAAGCACAAATGTCTCGTATGGTTGCAGCGCGAGTGGGCCGCTCTGGCTCCGGAGGACAAAGCCAAGGTTCAGCCTATGCTTCAGGAAACCGGGTGTCTGGACTATCTGACAATTGTGCTGACAGGCAACAAGCCCGTACCGGATATGTCACCCCGTTAGACTGGACATTGCTGACTAGGCCAGGGCGGTCAAGTGTTCTCTTTGGGGGTAGATGCGGGTGGTTGCAATTGCCGACAAAGAAATTGAATTTGTTGTGTCATGGAACTTTGGCCGTGTGCATCACCCAAACGAAAGAAGGCATGCGGTGCACCTGGATAGACATCAAGTTGCCCTGCATTTCCAGCCGCCAACCATCGCGCATGCATGAACAGACTGTCGTCCAAAAGTGCGTCCCGCGTGCCAATGGTGAAAAGCGCTGGGCATAAGTTCTGAAGGTCGCCGTAAAGTGGGGATATATCCGGGTCAAGCAGGTTGTGCTCCCCAGGCAAAAATGCAGCGCGAAATTGAACCATGTCGAGGGTGCGCAAAAACAGCCGCTCATCACCAAAGGCGCGGGCACTTGGCGTCAAGTTCATGTCGAACAGGCCAAAATTGAAGTTCGCACCGACAAATGGGCAATACCCTAAACGCTGACGAACACGCAAGAGAGTCACCGCACTGAGATGAGCTCCGGCTGACTCGCCACCCATCAAAAGGTGTTCGGTTCGATAAATGGCCGTGCTGTGATTCAGAAGCCACAAGGCGGCTGTTTCGCAATCGTCTGGGGCTGCAGGATAAGGGTGCTCGGGGGCGAGCCTGTAATGCACACTGACTACCGCCACCTGTGCGTGGTCCGCCAGTGCCATCAGCATGGTGTCTTGCATGTCGGCGCCACCAATGACCCAGCCCCCGCCATGAATGTGCAAGTAAACGCCACGGGCTTGCCCTTGGGCTGGCAAAAATTCACGCAAACGCAATGCGCCAGCCGGACCATCAATGGTACGAGTGCGGGCCCGCTCGCTGAAAACCACGGGTGGAAAAAGGCCTGCCCCCTCGCGTTGTTTCTGGCGAAAAGCAGGGGCTCCAATCTCCCACCACTCAGGCATCACAGCCATCGCTTGCGCGATGTGCGCGTTTCGCTGATGAATTTCTGGCGTGATGCTGTCTGGATGCAGCAAGGAAGGTTCCGGAAAGGTTTTCATGGCGTGCAAAGGGAGCCCGGTGATGCGATCAAGGAGCCAGCCACTGGGCTGGCTCTGTTTGGGATTGAAATCGTCAGCTCAATTGCAAATTGGCCGATTTCACAGCATCGCCTAACCATTGCAAATCTTTTTCGATGACGGCTTTGAATGCCGAACCTCCAGAAAATTTTGCCATCAGTCCCAGTGGCATGTATCGCTGGGACAATGCTGGGTTATTCACTGCTGCGCTCATGGCTTTTTCCAGAGTTTCAATGACGGATGCTGGTGTGCCAGCAGGAGCGGCCAGACCGCCCCAATAATTCACAGTGGGAATATCCAGCCCCTGCTCTTTGGCTGTTGGCAAATCTGGCAAGAAGCCGATGCGTTGTTCAGTCAGTGCAATGACCGGTTTGATTTTGTCTTTGAATTGGATGATCAGTGGTGCTGGCAATGCCATGGCTTGGACTTCACCTTGGGCAAGAGCCAGTGCACCATCTGGCCCACCTTTGAATGGAATGTTGTTACCCGTGATGCCGACACGTTGCATGATGCTGACCATGCTCAAGTGTTCCATCGAACCTGGGCCTGTAGAGCCATAGTTGAGCTTGCCGGGGTTGGCCTTGCCCCATGCAATCATTTCTTGCGTCGTCTTGAACGGCGCGTTGTTGGCTATGCAAAGCATGGCATCTGTTGATCCCATCATCCCCACAGGAATGAATTGCTTGAGCATGTCAAAACGTTTGAGAGAAGCCTGTACGGCACACATGGTTGCATTGAGGTGAATCAGGGTATAGCCGTCTGCCGGAGCGCTGGTGATGGCCTGAATGCCGATTTGGTAAATTCCACCTGGTCGGTTTTCCACCACGAGGCTTTGCCCAAGGGGCTGTTGCATAAACTCTGTCAGGATGCGCACCGACACATCTGCTGCACCACTGGCAGGCAGGGGCACGATGATGCGAACGGGCTTGTTGGGAAAGGCTGCTTGCGCTGCTGCAACCAGCGGGAGCGGTAGCAAGCTGGCCCCCAACGCTTGCAGGGTCCGGCGGCGTGTCAGTGCATTTGTCATGAAGTGTCTCCTGGTTGTGGTGGTAAAAATTTTGTGGGTACGGTGAGAGGAATTCAGTTAAAAATCAATGAGCCATCATCAAGCGCAGCGACTGGGAACTCGTCCTTATCGACAGAGTAGTCTTGCAGGTGCAACCAGGGTGCGCGATCGCCTTGTTTGGGTAATTGGTGCATGCTTCGGGCCAGATACCCAGGGTTGAAGTTGTCTGGGCGCACCCACGGGTTCAGGGTCATGCCCTGGTCTTGAGATCGAAGCTCTGGCACCACACTGCGTAAATCGTGTTTGTCCATACGCTTCAATAGTTTGCAGAAAAAGTCTCCCAGCAAGTCGGCGCGAAGTGTCCAACTGGCACGGAAATACCCGAACACCCACAAAAAATTGGGTAAGCCTGTGAACATGGCACCACGCCAAGTGACGCTGCCAGCAAAGTCCAGCGGTTTGCCATCGACATGAAAAGCAATGTCACCCAATATGTTCAGGTTAAAACCTGTGGCAGTCACAATCACATCGGCGGGTACGGTCTCACCGTTGCTCAGACGAATGCCTTCTGGCACAAAACGCTCAATCGAACCTGTTTGAACACTGGCCTGTCCATGGCGAATCGCTTTGAAGAGGTCGCCATCGGGCACAAAGGCCAAACGCTGTTGCCATGGACGATAGGTCGGCTTGAAATGAACATCGGCCAGATGCGCGTGTTCAGGCCCGAGTGCTTCCCTGACTCCGGCGAGCAGTTCAGTTGCCACAGTTTCGGGCTCTTGCACACAGCGCCTCTGGATGTGGGCTTGGTCGAACAGGACTTTGCGGCGCACGATTTCATGGGTCCACTCGTGCGGTATGTCGAGTGCGCGCAGCGTGTCGGCCAGCTCATTGGCGTTGCGACCAGTTGCAAACCAGGTGGGTGATCGCTGAAGCATGGTCACATGCGCACATTTGCCAGCCAAGGAAGGCACCAGTGTTGCGGCGGTCGCGCCTGAACCGATCACTACCACACGCTGACCGGTCAGCTCGAGGTCTTTCGGCCATTGCTGCGGGTGCACGATGCGACCGGCAAAGTCTTCCATGCCGGGCCATTGTGGGGTGTACCCCGCGGCGTGACTGTAGTAACCCTGGCACATCCATAAAAACTGGCAGCGCACTTGGCGGATGACAGGGTTGCCCTCGGCTGGCGTGTGCAGGATCTCAACGTGCCAGCTGGCGTCGGCAGAAGACCACTGGGCAGAGGTCACACGGTGTTGGTAATGGATCCGCCCAGTCAAGTTGTACTCGTCGATGACCTCGTTCATGTAGTTCAAGATCTGATCGCCACTGGCGATGGGGTTGCCGCGCCACGGCTTGAATCGGTAGCCAAAGGTGAACAGGTCGCTGTCTGAGCGGACACCGGGATAATTGTGCGTCCGCCATGTGCCGCCGAAACTCGATTGCGCCTCGACCAACGCAAAACGCTTGTCAGGGCACTGTTGCTGCAGGTGGCAGGCGGCACCGACGCCAGAAATACCGGCGCCGATGATCAGCACATCCAATTGCTCGGGCACCGGGTTCATGTCAGGCGCCTCGCTCATGTGGGTATGCGAACCATGAGTTCGGTGAAGCCACGCACAAAGGGCGAACGCACCCGCACCGGGTCGGCCACGACTTCGATGACGGGAAAACGCTTGTGGATTTCTTCCCACAGGATCCGCAGTTGCATCTCTGCCAAGCGGTTGCCCACACAGCGGTGGATGCCAAAGCCAAAAGACAAGTGCTGGCGTGCACGAGGCCGATCAATGATGAACTGGCTCGCGTTGGGGATGGCTTCATCGTCGCGGTTACCAGAGAGGTACCACATCACGACTTTGTCGCCTTTCTTGATCTGTTTCCCACCCAACTCCGTATCTTGCAAGGCGGTTCGGCGCATGTGGGCCAGCGGAGTTTGCCACCGGATGATTTCAGAAACCATGTTTTCCACCAAGGCCGGATTGTTTCGCAGCTTGTCCCATTCGGCCGGGTTGTTGTGCAGGGCCAGCAGTCCACCGGTCATCGAGTTGCGTGTGGTGTCGTTGCCGCCCACGATCAACAACACCAAGTTACCCATGAATTCCTGCGGAGTCATGTTCCGGGTTTCCGGGTTGTGGGCCATCATGGAAATCAGGTCAGATCCTGGGCTCGCGTTGACCCGCTCGTTCCATAAGCGGGTGAAATAAGCCGCCATCTTGTGCAGTTCAGCCAAGCGTTCTTCCCGTGTTGGCGCGTTGGGATCCACGTCTTTGTTGGACGTGGCCACATCTGACCAGTGGGTCAACAGATGGCGGTCCTCTAGGGGGAAATCAAACAGGGTAGCCAACATCAATGTGGTGAGTTCGATCGAAACAAGTTCTACCCAATTGAAGGCCTTATTACGCGGCAGGCCGTCGAGTACCTTGCAGGTCCGCTCTCGGATGAGGCTCTGCATGTTGGCCAGGTTGCCTGGCGCGACAATGGGCTGGACGGCCTTGCGTTGCACATCATGACGTGGAGGATCCATGGCGATGAACATCTGCAGTTGCCCTTCACCCGGTGGTTGATCGGTGATGGCAATACCACCCTGGCTCCAGTCTGAAGAGAAAATGCCATGGTTGGTGTCCACGTGCATGATGTCCTGAAAACGAGTCACTGACCAATACGGTCCGTACAAAGCGCTGCTGCAGTGGTGGACAGGATCGTCACGACGAAGGCGTTCGAAATAATGGCCAACGGTGTCGTTTTGGAAGTAAGTGGGTGTGCCCGGGTCGATCTGTTCGATTGGCATGGCAAAAGCTTCGGCACGCGCTGAAGCCTGAATTTCGGCTTGTGACAGTTTCATATTTTATTTTCCTTAGGTTCATCTTCAGCTTCAGTGCTGGCCTTCTGGCATATGGACTTCGATTCCGTCAATCTC
>CAMDXR010000170.1 GCA_945877725.1 Limnohabitans sp. Rim8 | reverse complement strand
ACCGAGCCGCCAAAGCAGCACTCAATATGCTGCTGCAAACAGCGGCCATAGAGATCGCACGCCGCAAACCGCTGGCCGTGTTGGTTGCCTTGCAACCAGGCACCGTGCAATCCACTTTGAGCCAACCCTTCGTGGGCCACGACGCGATGCCGCCAGACGAATCAGCCCAGCGCCTGCTGGCCGCGATGGACGCACTGCAGCCCACAGGCAGAGCGCAGTTTGTGGACTACGCGGGGGAAGCTATTCCTTGGTGAGTGAGGGGGTGGTGACGGTTATTTGTTGGGGGTGAGGGCTTTGTTCATGGCAGGGATAGAAACTGTTTGATCAAGTTCGACTTGATCTCTGGTGTTGATTTTTTGGTCACGACTAGTCTTGGCTGGAATAGTGATCTGTACTCAGCTTGTGACTTCTGCCGTTGGCATTGGTAACTCAATTTTCCTTACTCCAAGCTGAAGAGGAAAAGATGTCAATATATTTTGGAAGTAAAGAAATTCCAATCGTGGAGACTTGAGAATCGGAAAAATCGTGGGGTGTGGGAGCGGTAGCTTTAGGCTGGAATCAGCCTTTTGTACGTTAAGTTTTAACGTCAGCAATACGTGTGTTGCCGTCGACCGAAAACTGACCATCTGGGGGGTAATATTGGTTCGGTGTCAACAACTATGCACGATCACTAACGGCAGATACCGGCCCCATGATCGGCGCAAGTTCATAAAGGGAGTTGCAGTGGATATGAGTAGCTGTGCTCATTGCGAGGGTGTACAGAGTTTTGTGTAAACGTGGCTGGGATCAGTTCTTGGGCATCCTGCCTTCGAACTGAATGGTAAACCGGGTTAAGGCAGCTTTCCAATCTCTGAGCGGCATCGTCCACTTCTTGCTGATGTTGTTCAGCGCCAAGTAAAACAATTTGAGCAACGCCTCATCGCTGGGGAACGAGCCACGGCTCTTGGTCACCTTGCGCAGGCTCATGTTCACCGACTCGATAGCGTTGGTCGTGTAAATGATTCGCCTGATCTCCGGCGGATACTCAAAGAACGGCACGATCCGCGGCCAGTTGCTGCGCCATGACTTCACAATGGTCGGGTAGTCTTGGCCCCATTGGTCCGCGAACTCCTCCAGCCGCAGCAGAGCTTCATCGGCGGTTGCCGCGCTGTAGACGGTCTTCAGGTCAGCGGCCACTGCTTTGCGCATTTTCCAGCCCACATAGTTCAAGCTGTGGCGCACCATGTGCACCACGCACAGTTGCACCGCCGTTTGCGGGTACACCACCTCAATCGCCTCAGGAAACCCCTTCAAGCCATCCACGCAGGCGATGAAGATATCGGCCACGCCCCGGTTCTTGAGCTCGGTGACCACCTGCAGCCAGAACTTGGCACCTTCGGTTTGGGCGATCCACAGGCCCAGGATTTCCTTCTCGCCCGCCATGTTGATGCCCAGCGCCAGGTAAACCGCCTTGGCTCTGACCGCGCCTGAGTCTCGGGTTTTGACATGGATGCAGTCCAGATAAACGATCGGGTACAGCGCCTCCAGTGGCCTGCCTTGCCACGCCTTGGCCTCGTCCATCACGGCATCAGTGACAGTGGAGATCAGGCTAGGCGAGACCTCGGCGCCGTACATCTCTTGCAGATGCCCCTGTATCTCCCGAACGGTCATGCCACGGGCGTACAGGGACAGGATCTTGTCGTCAAAGCCCGTCCAGCGAGTCTGGTGCTTGGGCACGATCTGAGGCTCAAAGCTGGCATGGCGGTCACGGGGAACGTCGATGGGTAGTTCGCCAAAGTCGCCTTTGAGAGTCTTTTTGCTTTTGCCGTTGCGGGCGTTGCCAGCGGCGTTGGCCACGCTGGCGTTCTTGGTGTGGCCCAGGTGCTCGGTCATCTCGGCCTCCAATGCACGCTCGACCAGGCGCTTGGTCAGCTGCTTGAGCAGGCCGTTTTCTCCGATGAGGTCTTCAGGCTTTTTGTAGCCAGCCAGTAGCTGGTCGATCAATTCGTTGCTTACGGTCATGTTTCATCTTTCTGGATGTTCGGCAGTTTCCTGCCATTTGACCGTTTACACAAAATTTAGGACACCCTCCTCATTGCTGATGAGACAGCGTCTTTGGACTATTTGGGCACTTCCAATGTTGCCTTCTTTGATCTGAACATCCTAACGGGAACACTGTCGACAAAAGACAATCCGAACGCCGAGGCGATCGCTTTGGGACGAATACGAACCCAGGGATCGGACAACTCTTGCTTAGTAAACTTGTTGTCAAGATCAAGTTCAAAGTTAGATTTGTCGATTTTGAATGCATCCCTATCCCAGTCTAGAAGCATGTAACCATTCGCGAAGATTCGTATTCGTTCAAGCTTCTCCGCCAGGGCATTGTTCAATATTGGCATCAGCATGCATTTGTCGAAGTCCATCAGTGTTAGCTCTGGCTCGAAGCGGATGATGCTGCTGGTAATGTAAGAGACAACAAGTTGTTTGACTTTCTTCAAACCTATGCCAGAACCAGACCCGATCTGAGTGTATTTCTCAAAATTGTCTTCTATCTCACGCAGAAGGCTGCTATCTTGGTTGGACACCTCACCCCATGCAACCTTCCACTGCCCTGAAGCGATACCAAACTTAATCCCTGGACGCTCTTCGCGCCCTTCCTGAATATCCGATTCAAACCTATTCGCCTTATCCGATTTACCAATCATGAGGGCCAGAAAGCCCAATTTTGGTTCACGCAGGTAGATAGAACAGAATGCACGAAAGTGCTCAATTTCATTTGCATCGTATTCTCGATCTAAATTGAATTGAATATGCAGACCTTCGATAGAGCGTCCGGCTTCGTTGAGGAAAAGTAGTTGCGACAGCGTCGAATGCACTTCTTGAAATCCAGTCGAAATGACCGATTGGATTTCGTCCCCCCATTTTGCAAAGAAGCTCGCCTGCTCGGATTCCGACATCGAAATATTGAGGTACTGAAAACGAGCAGCAAATCCATCCGGACTATCAAGTGCAATTCTGAGACGCTCCCGATCTAATATTTCACAAATTGAGAACCCTTTATTCCGTGCCTCGTCAATGAGTGTGGATTTCTCTCCAATTGTGAAGTTGACGTTAGTCAAGAATACAAAAACCGAGGGCCTGGGACTTGCGTTCCAAGTGCTATTCAAGTCGTCACTGAATTTGGCTCGAATCGTCTTCTTCTTTTCCTCAACATCGGCAACCTGATTGGCAAATCCAACTGCACCGTAAGCCAACTCTGTTCCCCGAAACTTCGCCTCTATGTCTCTTCCCCCGTCAGGTCCACCTCTTGGGTGACGTGGCGTGACGTTTGTAAAGCGCTTATCAAGCGCAAGAATCGCCAAGCAAAGCTGTTCACGATGTAGCTGGTTTGTATCAAGATAGCTTTTCAGTCGTTCGTCAGTTTCGTAGGTCATATATCTTCCATATGCTTTTCGCTATTTGATCTTGATAATTACAGACTACGGGGAGCCAAGTTTAGGTCCCAGTTAGGTTGACCGTATGTGCCGGCCCGGACTGACCATATCACCGTTGTCTGGTGAATGGAGATGCGCAGGTGCAGATGCCTGATGAATCTACAACTTGATAGAAGCTTGCTACAACCGGATGCCCAATTGATGCAGAAGGGCCGCGCAGAAAACGTTGATCCACAACTTGAAGCCAATTAGCCCGATCTGAATATCCGCTGGCTTATAGATTGCAGACATTCCTTTAGCATGCATAGAGGTCCCCTATCGCTGCTCAACCGACATTAAGCCCTCCCGCCCCCCAATACGTGTTAAAAAAATCACCATCCCCCACGCTCCCAACCCGGGTTTACCCCCTCCAACTGTGCGCCAAGGTGTGGATAACCGCATGAACAAGCCTTGAAACCCGCATGTTCAAAGGCTTGCCGGAGGGTGCTTAAAGTTTGAGCAAAAGGCGCTCAATTCAGCGCTTTGGCGATTTTGTGCTTGGGCACGGTGGTTTTGGGGCATGCCCCTTTGGGCAGGTCAAACCATTGGCGCACATCGTTTTCTATGCCCACACCGTGCATGAAGTTGTAGATGGCTTTTTTCAGGCCCTGGCCCAGCAAGTCGTGGTCAATGCCCTTGCCCAGTGGGGTGGGGTCCACAAAGCCCACATCGTTTTTGGCAAACGTGCCTTCGGGCAGGGGCAGCAGTTTCACGCCGTATGCGTCGGGGTTCAGGCCCACGGGCGAATGCACGGTGCACACAAAGCGGTGGAAAAATCCGCTGTGAATGCACCCGTTCTCAAACAATTGGCGCACATATTCGAGCGCGTCCACCGTGTCTTGCACCGTTTGCGTCGGAAAGCCGTACATCAAGTAAGCGTGCACCAACACCCCTGCATCGGCAAACCCCTTGGTCACTTGTGCCACTTGCTCAACCGAGACCCCTTTTTTCATCAGGTTCAACAAGCGGTCTGAGGCCACTTCCAGTCCGCCCGACATGGCGATGCAGCCGCTTTGCGCCAGCAGTTCACACAGGTCCGGGGTAAAGGTTTTTTCGAAGCGGATGTTGCCCCACCACGATATTTGCACCCCCCGGCGCAGCAGTTCTTCGGCCAGTGCTTTGAGTGCTTTGGGTGGGGCGGCTTCGTCCACAAAATGGAAGCCGGTTTGGCCTGTTTCGGCCACGATCTGTTCAATCCGGTCCACCAGCGTGGTGGCGCTGGCGGTTTCGTAGCGGCTGATGTAGTCCAGGCTGACATCGCAAAAGCTGCACTTTTTCCAATAACAGCCGTGCGCCACCGTCAGTTTGTTCCAGCGGCCATCGCTCCACAGCCGGTTCATGGGGTTGAGCATGTCCAGCAGCGACAAATATTGGTGCAGCGGCAAGCCATCCCAAGTGGGGGTGCCCACGTCTTCAAAAGCGATCTCGGGCTCTTGCAGGTGGACATATTGCACTTGGCCCGCTTCGTTTTTAACAAAGGTGCGCACCAATCGTTGGGCGCTGCGCCGCCCTTGCAAGTGTTCAATCAAATTGAGCAGGGGGCGTTCACCGCCGTCCAACGTGACGAAGTCCACATGGTCAAACACCCGCGCGTCCTTCAATTCACGCAGTTCGGTGTTCACAAAGCCGCCACCCAGCGCAATGCGAACCTGCGGATACGCCCCCTTGATGCACTGCGCGATGCGAAACGCCGCATACACCGAGCCAGGAAACGGCACTGACAACAGCACCAAGTTGGGCTGGTGTCGCGCCATGGCTTGCAGCGCCAAGGCCTCTAGGGTGGTGTCGATCAAATTGGGCGGCTGGGCCAAAGCTTCGGCCAGTGCGTCAAAGCTGGGTTGGCTGGCGGCCAGGCGTTCGGCATAGCGCACGAACTCAAAACCTTCATCGACTGCGTCGCGAAGCACATCGGCCAGGTCGTTTAAATACAGCGTGGCCAGGTGGCGTGCGCGGTCGGTTTGGCCCAAGGCGCCAAAGGCCCAGCCAATCGGGTCACCCGTGCCATCGTCTTCATAGGCATCCAGGGCCGCAAAACGGGGGCCTTCGGGTAAAAAACCACGGCCCGCGATGCGGTGGCTCAGAGTGCTGTCGCGTCCCTGCAAAAAGGCAATGACCGGGTCGATGCTGCGGGCATAGTCAGTGAAGTGATCCAAGAAAAAATTGACTGGGCCGGAGCGTTCTTCTACGGGCAAGGCCAAGGCAGTTTCGCGCAATCTGGTCAGGCCCTGACGGTTGAGCAACGCCAACACCGTGGCCAGAGCCAGGTCTTCTTGCGCGGCATCGAAACCCCTGGAACGCAAAAAACCCGTTAGGTAAGCCGTGGACGGGTAGGGCGTGTTGAGCTGCGTCATCGGCGGGATGAGGCTCAAAATCTTAAACGGGGCGGGGCTCGGCATCGGTTGGGCGGCTTTTAAATCGGTTGGGGGATTATCGACGGGTGAAGCCCTTTACGACTTCCAGATGCAGATGTCGCTGGATAACTTGGACGGCTGGCATAAAATGGCAATCTTTGCCATTCTTTTGGAGCCTGCCATGTCCCTCAACGTCTCTTTGCCGCCAGAGCTTGAAAACCGCGTGCGCCAGTATGTCGAATCGGGGCTCTACAGTTCGTCCAGCGAGGTGATCCGGGAAGCGCTTCGCCTGTTTGAAGCCTACCAAGGCATTCAGGCAGCCAATCTTGCGGCACTCAAGGCCGACATTGCTCAGGGCGTTGCCGATGTCAGCGCCGGCCGCGTGAGCGAAGTGAGCATGTCCAGCATCAAGAAGCGCGGCAGGGCCATCCGCGCAACACCCAAGTCAGGCTGATGGCCAAACTGTTTTACTCTGCGAGCGCCGAAAGTGACTTGCTGGAGGCTTGGCTGTACGTGGCCGAAGACAGCGTTGCTGCAGCTGACCGCATGCTCGATCAGATAGATGCGCAAGCCAGTCTCTTGCTGGACCAATCGCTCATGGGGCGAGACCGGCGCGAACTCTCACCGGGCATCAGAAGTTGGCCAACTTCCACACCATACATTCTGTTTTACTTTCCTCATGAGCAAGGCATTGTGGTGGCACGGGTGCTGCACCACGCGCGAGACATTGAGGCCATTGACCACTGGCCTGCGGACTGAGGCAACTGACAAAAAAGGACCCACCATGCACACCAAAACCCTGCGTACCCTGCTCGCCCTGTCGCTGCTGATCGCACTGGTAAGCCCGGTGCTGGCTGAGGACGATAAGGCTTTGCTGACCCAATGCGACGGTATGTCTCGGGTGGGAACAATTGCCCCTGCATTGAAATACAGAGTGATTGGGGGATTTGCCGAGAAGGAATGCAAGCTGAAGGCGGAAATCGCCTAGGGGAATGAAAACTTCGCTAAGGTTAAGCCACTTGAGCAGCAGCTTATAAACCCCGTCCGGGGTGATACCGTGGCCAACGGCCACGCTGCGCACGTTGTCATGCACCGGCTTGAAAAGTGGCGCACCTGGTTGTTCTTTGTGGCCAGCGGCCTCCAGTTACTCATCAAGGGTTTCAGCAGTGCCGGGGGGG
>CAMDXR010000169.1 GCA_945877725.1 Limnohabitans sp. Rim8 | reverse complement strand
TTTCCTGACCGCGTGCTGTGGGGCACCGATTGGCCGCACCCCAATCTGAAAGACCATATGCCCGACGATGGCCTGCTGGTGGACTTTATTCCGCACATAGCGCCCACGCCTGAGCTGCAACAAAAACTGCTGGTGGACAACCCGATGCGTTTGTACTGGCCGGAAGAGCTGGCCTGAATGGATCTGAATAGGCATCGCTCATAACAATATTCTGAAAGGTATCTGATGGCTTTGGAAAAACCCTACACAGACGTTCCCGGTACGCTGATTTTTGATGCGGAGCAATCGCGTAAAGGCTACTGGCTTAACCAGTTTTGCATGTCGCTGATGAAGCCCGAGAACCGCGAACGGTTTAAGGCCGATGAGCGGGCTTACTTGGATGAGTGGCAAATGACCGAGGAACAAAAACAGGCCGTGTTGGCGCGCGACTTGAACTGGTGCATGCGAACCGGTGGCAACATTTATTTCCTCGCCAAAATTGGTTCGACCGATGGCAAGAGCTTTCAACAAATGGCAGGCTCTATGACCGGCATGACCGAAGAGGAATACCGCAACATGATGATCGGCGGGGGCCGCAGCATTGAAGGCAACCGCTATGTTGGCGAAGACGGCGATGCCCAAGCCCACCGCCAGCCCCAGGGCAAAGGCCACGCGTTGCAAGCAGCGGCCAACAAGAAAGTGAACTGAACATGGCCAAAATCACCGCATCCGTTTTTACATCCCATGTGCCCGCCATTGGTGCCGCCATGGACCTGGGTAAAACAAAAGAAGATTATTGGAAGCCCCTTTTCGCTGGCTACGACTTCTCCAAACAATGGATGAAGGACAACCCGCCCGACGTGATCATTTTGGTGTTCAACGACCACGCCACGGCGTTTAGCCTGGACATGATCCCCACTTTTGCAATTGGCACGGCGCCCGCGTACCAACCCGCCGACGAAGGCTGGGGGCCACGCCCGGTGCCGGTCGTCAAGGGCCACCCCGAATTGGCTTCGCACATTGCGCATTCGGTGATTCAGCAAGACTTTGACCTGACCATCGTGAACAAGATGGACGTGGACCATGGCCTCACGGTGCCCTTGTCGCTCATGTGTGGCGAACTGGACCCGGTTAAGGGTGCCTGGCCTTGCCCGGTGATTCCGTTTGCGGTGAACGTGGTGCAGTACCCCGTGCCCAGCGGGCAGCGCTGCTTCAACCTGGGCCAAGCCATTCGCAAAGCGGTAGAGAGCTTTGATGAAGACCTGAATGTGCACATTTGGGGCACGGGCGGCATGAGCCACCAGTTGCAAGGCGCACGCGCAGGCCTGATTAACCGCGAGTGGGACAACGCCTGGTTGGACCAACTCATCAACGACCCCGTGGCTTGCGCCCAGACCCCTCACATTAATTACGTTCGCGAAGCTGGTAGCGAAGGCATTGAGCTGGTCATGTGGCTGATCGCCCGAGGGGCCATGTCGGATGTGAACGATGGGAAGCTCACCGGCCCGGCCCCCAAGTTGCTGCACCGTTTCTATCATGTGCCCGCCAGTAACACGGCGGTAGGGCATGTGATTTTGGAGAACAGCCAATTTACCGTTTAACGGTAAACGGTATAAAATTCACGCATGGGTATCGTTAACTTCAAATGCGTCGAAACAGAGCGACTCTTCACCTCGGGCCGCAGCAGACGTTTTGCGAGCATCAAAACTGTGGCAGAGAGAAAGCTGGCGCAACTTGAAGCGGCGGTGTCGGTGGGATCTTTGCGTGCACCGCCTGGCAATCGCTTAGAAGTATTGCATGGCGACCGCACAGGGCAACACAGCATTCGCATCAATGACCAATGGCGTGTGTGTTTTGTCTGGACGGCACAAGGACCCAGTGACATTGAAATCGTTGATTACCACTGAACAGGAACACCTCATGAGTATCAAAAACGGCATGCGCCCCGTCCACCCAGGCGAAGTGCTGCGCGAAGATTATCTTTTGCCCTTGGCCCTGAGTGCCAACGCGCTGGCCAAGAGGCTGCACATTCCGGCCAGCCGCGTCAACGACATCGTGCTGGAGCGCCGAGGCGTCTCTGCCGATACCGCGTTGCGACTGGCGCACTTCTTTGGCGGCGATGCGCAAAGTTGGCTCAACTTGCAAACCCAATACGACTTGCGCGTGGCCGAACTTGACAAGGCCGCCGTGATTGCCCGGGAGATCGAGCCTTTCACGGCTTGATGCTCGGTAAGGGTAGGGAATGATGATTTGGTTTGGAATAGGTGCCGGGAAATGTTTCGAGCGTTGTGTTTGCCAACAATACGGCGGTAGGGCATGTCATTCTTGAAAGCAGTTAAAGAGCTTTTTATCCTTGCATTTTGATAGCCTATATAACAAAATACAAGGATGATTAAACGCATATTTTCAACCGAACTACAAGAGCGCCTGAGTTTTTATCCGGGCGTGGTCTTGTTGGGCGCTCGTCAAGTGGGTAAATCCACCTTGGCCCAGGCGGTGGCCGCGCAAACATCGGGCGCAGTATTTCTGGACCTTGAGCTGCCCGCTGATCGGGCCAAGTTAGACAATCCCGCCGCGTTCTTTGCTGCACACCGCGAACGATTGGTGGTGATTGACGAGGTGCAAACCATGCCCGATTTGTTTGTGCAATTGCGCCCCGAGATTGATGCGGATCGGCGGCCGGGGCGTTTTTTGTTATTGGGATCGGCCAGTGGAGTCTTGCTCCGGCAATCGGCCGAATCCTTGGCTGGACGAGTCAGTTACCTCGAGTTACCGCCCCTGCTGTGGTCTGAGGTGCAACCCGAATTCCCCGCACCGCACGACGCCACCCAAAACCTGCTGGCGCTGCAAGACCACTGGCAGCGCGGCGGCATGCCGCTCAGTTATCTGGCCAAGACCGATGCGCAATCACTGCGCTGGCGCAACGATTATTTGCAAGCCGTGGTGAGGCGAGACTTGCCCAGCCTGGGCATCCATATTCCCAGCGAAACCTTGTGGCGGTTTTTGCGCATGTTGGCACACCAACACGGGCAGTTGTTCAATGCATCGGCATTGGCGGTGGCCATGGGCGGTATTTCTCACATTACCGTAGGCCGTTATCTTGATATTTTTTGCGACGCCCTGATCGTGCGCAAAGTCGAACCCTATTTCGTCAACCTGGGCAAGCGTCTGGTGAAGTCACCCAAAGTTTATTTTCGCGATACCGGTCTGTTGCATGGCTTGCTGGGCATAGGCAACGCGCAAGATTTGCAAGGCCATCCCATGTCGGGGTACTCGTGGGAGGGGTTGGTCATCAACCACATTGCCGCCTTGCTGCCCTTGGTGGCAGGGGGCAACGCCAGCCTGTACTTTTACCGCACCGCCGCCGGGGCTGAACTGGATGCGGTGGTGGACACCGGGCAAGAACGCATCGGCTTTGAAATCAAACTTTCTGACGCTCCCCGCGTGACCAAAGGTTTTTGGAACGCCTGCACCGATTTACAAGTCAGCCGGGCCTATGTGGTGGCACCTGTCACCTCAAGCTGGCCCTTAGCAGACAAAGCGCAGGTGATTCCCGTGCTGGAAGTGGCCAAGGTCTTGGGGGTGAAGGCTTGAGAGATCACCTCGACGCATCAATTCAATCGAACCCATTTTTGAAAAGGAAAATACCATGAGCAAAACCATCAAAGTCGCCCTCGCGGGCGCAGGTGCCTTTGGCATCAAACACCTGGACGGCATCAAGAATATTGACGGCGTTGAGGTGGTGTCACTGATCAGCCGTGACATCGAAAAAACCAAGCCTATTGCGGCCCAATACGGTATTGGCCATGTGACCACTAGCCTCGATGAATCCTTGGCCCTGAAAGAAGTGGATGCCGTGATTTTGTGTACGCCCACACAAATGCACGCCAGCCAGACACTGGCTTGTCTGAAGGCGGGTAAGCATGTGCAGGTCGAAATTCCGCTGTGCGATGTGTACAAAGACGGGCAGGAAGTGTTGCGCGTGCAACAGCAATCTGGGCTGGTGGCCATGGTGGGGCATACCCGCCGTTTTAACCCCAGCCACCAGTGGGTGCACCACAAAATTGCTGCGGGTGAGTTCAATATTCAGCAGATGGATGTGCAGACTTATTTTTTCCGCCGTACCAACATGAACGCACTGGGCCAAGCCCGCAGCTGGACCGACCACTTGCTTTGGCACCACGCGGCCCACACGGTAGACCTGTTTGCTTATCAATGTGGCAGCCCGATCGTCAAGGCCAATGCGGTGCAAGGCCCAATTCATCCCACATTGGGCATTGCCATGGACATGAGCATCCAGCTCAAGGCAGCCAACGGCGCTGTTTGCACCTTGTCGCTTAGTTTCAACAACGATGGACCCTTGGGCACATATTTCCGATACATCGGCGACACCGGCACTTATCTGGCCCGCTACGACGATTTATTCACCGGCAAGGAAGAAAAGATCGACGTGTCCCAGGTGGCTGTGTCGATGAACGGCATTGAGTTGCAAGACCGCGAGTTCTTTGCTGCCATCAAGGAAGGCCGCGAACCCAATTCGAGCATTGCCCAAGTACTGCCTTGCTACCAAGTCTTGCACGATCTGGAACAACAACTGGCTTGATCAATGACCACAGCAACGCAAGTTTCAGAGCGCAACAGCTTGCGTTTGATGTGCCTGGCCGGCTTTGCCAGCATGGCTTCTATGCGCATGTGCGACCCCATGCTGCTGGAGTTGGGCCAAGAGTTTCAGGTCAGCACCGGCGAGGCGTCGAGCGTGGTCTCGGCCTTTGCCGTGGCCTACGGCGTGCTGCAATTGTTCTACGGCCCATTGGGCGATCGCTTTGGTAAACAACGCGTGATCAGTTTGGCCGTGTTGGTCTGTGCCATCTTGAGTGGTATCACGGCTATGGCCTCCAATTTAACTGTGCTGGTGCTCATGCGGGCAGCCATGGGCGCAGCTGCGGCGGGCATCATCCCCTTGTCGATGGCCTGGGTGGGCGACCATGTGCCCTACGAGCGGCGGCAAGAAACCCTGGCCAAACTCATGGGGGCCACCGTGACCGGCATGATGGTGGGCTTGTGGTTTGGCGGTTTTGCTGCCGAGACGCTGGGTTGGCGTACCGCCTTTGTCGCTATGGCGGGCATGTTTGCAGTGGCCGCTGTTTTGTTGCTCAGGCAATGGAACCGCCTGCCGTCTTTGGCCGATCTGCCCGCCAGCAGTTTGGGTGCTTATTTGGCCAATACCTTGAAGCTCTTGTCGGCACGACGCGTGCAGCAAGTGTTGTGCGTGACAGCCATAGAGGGGGCATTGGTGTTCGGCACCATGGCTTTTATGCCCACCCATTTGCATCAGCATTACGGTTTGAGCGTGGTGGCCGCAGGCTCGGTCATGATGCTTTACGGCGTGGGTGGCTTGCTTTATAGCCAATTGGCCCGGCGTTGGTTGGCCTTGCTGGGCGAAAAGGGTTTGGTCATCACCGGGTCCAGTTTGATTGTTTCGGGCTTGTTGCTATTGGCATGGGGCAACTGGCCCCCTGTGGGCATGGCCGGTTGCTTTTTGTCTGGACTTGGCTTTTACATGCTGCACAACACCTTGCAAACCCAAGCCACCCAAATGGCCCCCGAAACTCGCGGCACCGCCGTCACCTTGTTTGCGTGCTTGCTGTTTTTTGGCCAATCCAGCGGCGTGCTGATGGCCGCCGAGACTGTGGACCTGGGGTGGTTGTCCTATACCTTCTCAGTCGCAGCAGTGGGTGTGGCGCTTTTGGGCTGGGCCGTGTCCCGACTGGTGGGGCGGCACTGAGGCCCCCAAGAGCGATAAGATCTCGCTCTTGTTTCCGGAATTCACGCATGACCGACCGTTACGCCGTCATCGGCAACCCCATTGAGCAGAGCAAGTCGCCGCTCATTCATACGGCTTTTGCCCAAGTTTGCGGGCAGGCGATTGATTACACCAAGCTGCTGGCACCTTTGGGTGGATTCGCTTCGGCAGTCGATGCTTTCAGGGCGGCCGGGGGGCGGGGCATGAACGTGACGGCCCCCTTCAAGCTGGACGCCTTTGCTTATGCCACCGACCTGGCGCCCAGCGCACAAATGGCCGGGGCCGTGAATGCCATGAAGTTTGAGGGTGACAAAGTCTATGCCGAAAACTTTGACGGTGTGGGCCTGGTGCGCGATGTGGTGCATAACCTCAGCTGCCCGATCCAGGGCCGCCGCATCTTGATTTTGGGCGCAGGCGGGGCCACCCGAGGTGCTCTGATGCCCATCATGGACCAGCAACCTGCCGAGTTGGTGATCGTTAACCGCACTGTGGCCAAGGCAGAAGAACTGGCCGCATTGGCACTCGCGCACGGGGCCGGTTCGATTCCCGTCGGGGGCATTGGATACGCTGATTTAGGCGCGCAGACTTTTGATCTGGTCTTCAATGCCACCTCTGCCAGCCTAAAGACTGAATTACCCCCTTTGTCGGCCTCTGTTTTTGCGCAGGGTTGCCTGGCGTACGACCTGACTTATGGCAAAGGGTTGACACCATTTTTGCAACTGGCCAAGCAGGCGGGTGTGACCCATCTGGCCGATGGTGTGGGCATGTTGGCCGAACAAGCCGCAGAAGCCTTTGCCTGGTGGCGTGGCGTGCGACCAGATACCCGAGCTGTGATTGAGAGGCTGACCGTGCCACTGGTTTGAGATTGGACGCGTGTCACTTGTGCCATCCATGGGAATAATTGAGGTGATGGTATTGGACCAAGATCCACTCAATAGGGCTGAGGCTGGTTCCAAACTCTGGTCCCGACTCAAGCGATGAAGTAGGCCTTGTCCATGACCTTCAAGTCCTTGGCTACAACCGGAGTAAAGGCCATTTGCTCCAGCACGTCATTTTCTAAGTCGATGCCGGGGGCAATTTCAAAGACCTCAACGCCCAAGGGTGTCAGGCGAAAGCTGGCACGCTCGGTCAGATAAATTACTTCTTGTTTGCGCATCAGACTTTGTGGGCCGCTGAAAGTAATTTGGTCGACTTCTTGGAC
>CAMDXR010000168.1 GCA_945877725.1 Limnohabitans sp. Rim8 | reverse complement strand
AAGTTTTGTACAAGTAAAAGACCCCGCCGACACACACTTAAAGCATCAATTTTGTGTGTGTCGGCGCACCCCCGGTAGAAATGACTTCTTTAGGAGTCACCGAGTTGACAAAGATCAATTCGAACCAAGGGTTTTCACCTTTAGGGATTGGAATGAGCTCGCATAATATTCTCGTATGCAAAGTATTTCCTATGCATGACCGTTTATTTTGAAACTCTATTTGGAGTCTTCGATGTCCTCAAAACCCTCAACCGTTTCGCGTCGTAGTCTGTTTTCAGGGGTGGCTACTGTCGGTGCTGTGGCTGCAGCTACAGCGGTATTGCCAGGTGTCGTCAAGCCCACCGCGCCCGTGGCGGCGGCCTTGCCCAAACCACTTCGCGGTGGCGGCTACACCTTGAGCGAACACGTTCAACAGTATTACAAGACCACCCGGGTCTGATCCTCCCCCCCCTACGCATTCCCTGTTCATCCCCAACTGGAGCGCTCCATGTTGCTGACCAAAAAAGAGACCGGTACTTCCGGTACAGCTTCTTCTCCCTTCATTCACAGTTTGTGCCGAGGCCTTTCACAGGCCTTGCCCACGCTTGATCGGCGCAGTTTTCTGCGTCGCTCCGGGCTGGGTGTTGGCGTAGGGCTGGCGGCCTCACAGCTGAGCTTGGTGCAAAAAGCCCAAGCGGCGCCAGGTGTTTCCAACATGGGGGCAGGCAAGGTCGAGGTCAAACGCACCATTTGTACCCACTGCTCTGTGGGCTGCGCCATTGATGCCGTGGTGGAAAACGGTGTTTGGGTGCGCCAAGAACCTGTCTTTGACTCCCCCATTAACTTGGGTGCGCATTGCGCTAAGGGTGCGGCCATTCGTGAACACGGCCATGGTGAGTACCGCCTGCGTTACCCCATGAAGCTGGTCAAAGGCAAATACGAGCGCATCAGCTGGGACACGGCTCTGACCGAAATCAGCGCCAAGATGCTAGAGTTGCGCAAAGCCAGCGGCCCGGACAGCATTTATTACGTGGGTTCGTCCAAGCACAACAATGAGCAAGCCTATTTGCTGCGCAAGTTTGTCAGCTTCTGGGGCACCAACAACTGCGACCACCAAGCCCGTATTTGCCACTCCACCACGGTGGCTGGGGTGGCCAACACTTGGGGTTATGGCGCCATGACCAACTCGTACAACGACATGCAAAACAGCAAAGTCGCTTTGTACATTGGCTCCAACGCAGCCGAGGCACACCCCGTGTCCATGCTGCACATGCTGCACGCCAAAGAAAACGGCTGCAAGATGATCGTGGTCGATCCCCGATTCACCCGCACAGCGGCCAGAGCCGATGAATTTGTTCGCATCCGCTCGGGCACAGATATTCCGTACCTTTTCGGATTGCTGTATCACATCTTCAAAAATGGCTGGGAAGACAAAAAGTACATCAACGACCGTGTTTACGGCATGGAGGCCGTCAAGGCGGATGTACTGGCCAAGTGGACCCCCGACAAAGTCGAAGAGGCCTGCGGGGTCAAGGAAGACCAGATGTTCAAGGTCGCCAAAATGCTGCACGACAACAACCCTGGCACCATTGTTTGGTGCATGGGGCAGACGCAGCACACCATTGGTAACGCCATGGTGCGGGCTTCGTGCATCTTGCAACTGGCTTTGGGTAACGTGGGTAAAACCGGTGGCGGCACCAACATTTTCCGGGGCCACGACAACGTGCAGGGCGCGACCGATGTGGGTCCCAACCCTGACTCATTGCCTGGCTATTACGGCTTGGCCGAAGGCTCTTGGAAGCATTTCGCCAGCACTTGGGGTGTCGACTTCGAGTGGATCAAAAAGCAGTTTGCCAGCCCCGCCATGATGGGCAAAAACGGCATCACCGTGTCCCGCTGGATTGATGGCGTGCTTGAAAACAATGAGCTGATCGACCAAGACAGCAACTTGCGAGGTGTGTTTTATTGGGGCCACGCGCCT
This sequence comes from Limnohabitans sp. Rim8, assembly GCA_945877725.1. Lineage (GTDB taxonomy): Bacteria > Pseudomonadota > Gammaproteobacteria > Burkholderiales > Burkholderiaceae_C > Limnohabitans_A. The sequence continues at coordinate 5,026 of CAMDXR010000168.1, read as the reverse complement.
AACTCACAGTCCCGTGGCCTCGACATGAAACGGGCCATGGACAAGCTTGATTTGCTGGTGGTGGTTGACCCGTACCCCTCGGCAACTGCGGCTATGGCGGCCATGCCCGGCAAGGCAGAAGACCTGAACCCCAACCGTGCTGTTTATTTGCTGCCAGCGGCCACGCAATTTGAGACCAGTGGTTCTTGCACGGCCTCCAATCGCTCAATTCAGTGGCGCGAAAAGGTCATTGAGCCATTGTGGGAGAGCCGCAGCGATCACATGATCATGCACCAGTTGGCCGAAAAATTGGGCTTTGCCAAAGAGCTGTCCAAGAACTACAAGATGCAAAAGGTCAAGGGCATGGACGAGCCTGTGCCCGAGGACATCCTGCGCGAGATCAATAAGTGCGTTTGGACCATTGGTTACACCGGTCAGAGCCCTGAACGCCTGAAGGCGCACATGCGCAACATGAACGTGTTCGACGTGAAGACCTTGAAGGCAAAAGGCGGCAAAGATAAAGAAACGGGTTACGACTTTACGGGTGATTATTTCGGTCTGCCTTGGCCCTGCTATGGCACTCCGGAACTCAAACACCCAGGTTCGCCCAACCTTTACGACAACTCCAAACATGTCATGGACGGTGGCGGAAACTTCCGCGCCAACTTCGGTGTTGAGCGTGAAGGCAAGAGTTTGCTGGCCGAAGACGGTTCCCATTCTTTAGGTGCAGACATTACTACGGGTTACCCTGAGCTTGACCATATCTTGCTCAAAAAGTTGGGCTGGTGGGATGAGTTAACTGAGGCTGAAAAGGCCAAAGCTGAAGGTAAAAACTGGAAAACCGATTCGTCTGGCGGCATGATTCGCGTCTTTATGAAAGAGCACGGTTGCCACCCCTTTGGCAACGCCAAGGCGCGTGCCGTGGTTTGGAACTTCCCTGATCCGATTCCGCAGCACCGTGAGCCTTTGTACGGCACTCGCCCCGACATGATGGCCAAGTACCCGACGCACGACGACCGAAAGGCTTTCTGGCGTCTGCCCACCTTGTACAAAACGGTGCAAGACAAAAACTTGGCCGACAAGGTGCACGAGAAATACCCGCTCATCCTGACCTCCGGCCGTTTGGTCGAATACGAGGGCGGTGGTGAAGAAACCCGCGCCAACCCTTGGTTGGCCGAGTTGCAACAAGAAGCCTATGTCGAGATCCATCCGAAGACGGCTGCCGATCGCGGCATTCGAAACGGTGACCGCGTTTGGTTGACGGGTGCCACCGGGGCGCGCCTGGATGTTCAGGCCATGGTGACTGAGCGTGTGGACGTTCACACGGTGTGGATGCCTTTCCACTTCTCGGGCCGTTGGCAAGGTGCCGACATGTTGGCGCATTACCCCAAAGGGGCTGCACCCATCGTGCGCGGCGAGGCGGTCAACACCGCCACCACCTACGGTTATGACAGTGTCACCATGATGCAAGAAACCAAGACCACGGTTTGCAACATCGCTAAAGCCTAAGCAGCAGGAGAACACGATGGCACGAATGAAATTCATCTGCGATGCAGAGCGCTGCATCGAATGCAACGGTTGCGTGACCGCTTGCAAAAACGAACACGAAGTTCCCTGGGGCGTGAATCGTCGCCGGGTGGTCACCCTGAACGACGGGGTGCCCGGAGAAAAGTCAATCTCGGTGGCCTGCATGCATTGTTCCGATGCGCCTTGCATGGCCGTTTGCCCGGTCAATTGTTTCTACAAGACCGATGAAGGCGTGGTGCTGCACGACAAAGACATTTGCATTGGCTGTGGCTACTGCTCTTATGCCTGTCCTTTTGGCGCACCGCAGTTTCCATCGCAAGGCACTTTTGGTGTGCGCGGCAAAATGGACAAATGCACCTTCTGCGCGGGTGGCCCAGAAGAGCATGGCACCCAGGCCGAATTTGAAAAATATGGACGCAACCGTTTGGCCGAGGGCAAGTTGCCTGCCTGTGCCGAAATGTGTTCGACCAAAGCGTTGCTGGCAGGCGATGGCGACGTGGTGGCCGACATACTGCGGGGCCGTGTGGTCCAGCGCGGAAAAGGGGCAGAGGTTTGGGGTTGGGGGACTGCTTACGGCAACCAAGCCAAAGGAGCCTGAACATGAAAACCGCCTTCATCATTTTCAGTGCAGCTTTGCTGGTGGCTTGCGGCGAAAAACCGCAAGACACTTTGGGTGCCCGCTCTGACAAACCGGCCGTTAACGGCACGGGCGTCGCCGCCTTCACCGATCCCGGCTGGAAAGCGGGTGACAAAGACGGTTGGGCCAACCACCTCAAAGCCCGTGCCTCTTATGGCATGAACGACCACGCCCGCGCTCCCAAGTAAGCGCCAAGGAGAAGTTCATGCGACGCTTCTTATTGATATTTACCTTGGCCCTGGCCGCATTGGGTGTGTCTGCCCAGACGCCAGCGCCAGCCACCACGGCGGCAGCTGCCAGCCCTGCTGCTCCGGCCGCTCCAGCGAATGCAGCCCCGGGCGTCAAGAGTGCCAACATCTTTCAGATTGCGCCGGGTGCCGATGCCGATCCGAAATACAAAGACCAAAGCAATGCCGAACGCGCTCAGGTGCAACCTGGTAACAATGCGCCCATGTGGCGTGCAGTGGGGCAGGGGGTCACGGGTTACACCAGCTATCCTAAAAGTCAGGCCCCTGAAGCAGGCAACCTGATTCAGCCCTTTGTGCAATACCCAGGCTCCCGGCTTTCCTCGGCGGGCGAGTCATGGCGACAAGTTCGCAACAACCTCATCATTCCCTATGGCGGGGCGCTGCTGCTGATTTCATTGGGTGCGGTAGCGTTGTTTTATATGAGCAAGGGCACCATGGAATTGCATGGTCAAGAAACCGGCCGCAAGATCGAACGTTTTACACCGTTTGAGCGGTCGGCCCATTGGTCCAATGCCATTGCGTTTTGTTCATTGGCCATATCGGGTGTGGTCATGGCCTATGGCAAATACTTCTTGTTGCCCATCATTGGGGGCACGCTCTTTGGCTGGCTGACCTATGCACTCAAAAACCTGCACAACTTTGCAGGGCCCTTGTTTGCGGTGTCCTTGGTGGTGGTTTTTGTCACCTTCCTCAAAGACAACATGCCCAGCAAAGACGACATGGTTTGGCTGCTCAAAGGCGGTGGTTTGTTCTCGGGTACCGAAGTTCCCTCCCACCGTTTCAATGCCGGAGAAAAAGTGGTGTTTTGGGGTGGCGTGCTGATCTTGGGATTCATTGTTGTGGCCTCCGGCTTGGTTCTCGACATGCTCATACCGGGTCTGATTTACGAGCGCAGCACCATGCAAATCGCCAACATGGTCCACGGCGTGGCCACCTTGCTCATGATGGCCATGTTCATTGGACACATCTACATGGGCACCATCGGCATGCGCGGCGCCTACAAAGCCATGCGCGAAGGCTATGTGGACGAAACTTGGGCCAAAGAGCACCACGAACTTTGGTACAACGACATCAAGGCAGGCAAAATTCCAACCCAGCGGTCAAACGCCGGACCCGCCCCTGCTGCCCCCGCTTCAACGGCTTCGGTTTGAGCCAGGAGATCTTCATGAAAAAGTACCTGCTTATCCTGTCTGCAATGGCCATCAGCTTTGGTGCCGCCGCTAAGTTGCCGGCACTCAGCGACGAGGCCAAAGCCAAAGCAGCCGAGGCCGCTGCAAAAACTGCGCATGGCAACAAAGTGGCCGACTTCCAACTCTGCAAGTCACGCGAAAAGGTGGCGGCCCACTATTACAAAACAAAGGGCAAGGGCAAGCCAGCCCCTACGGCTACGCCTGCTTGTGCCGATCCTGGGGCTTATAAACCGGCAGAGCAGGCTGCTGCAAGCCCCGCAGCGCCCGCAGCGGCCAAACCAGCAGCCGCGCCTGCTAAAAAAGGCTGACGTCTTATTTTTGTTGACCGACAACCCCCCGTTCAGAGGGGACAGGGGTTTTGCGATAGGCTTAAGCCATGTCTGTAGTATCAAACGCCTCTATCGCTCCTGTTCGTCCCTTGGACACCCTCATTGCAAAGCCACGCCTCACCCATGCGCGGGCTCCCCTCACACGCACAGTGCCCGTGCGCAATGAGTTTGGAGAAGCCTCAGAAACCCAGATACCGGCGGAACGCGCGCTCACCATTTACTTGGACAAACAAGAACTGGTGACCTTGATGACGCTGGGGGCTGAACCCGAATGGTTGGTGCTGGGTTTTTTGCGTAACCAGCGGCTGATTGATTCAGTGGACCAGATCGAATCCATCACCGTGGACTGGACCCTCGGCGAAGGCGAAGTCGGCGAACCCGGCGTTGCGGCGGTCAAAACACACCCTCATGCCAACTTGCGGGTACAGCGCAGCGCAAACCGGGTGGTGACTACAGGCTGTGGTCAGGGCAGTGTTTTTGGCGATTTGATGGCACACATTGAAGACATCGAGCTGCCCGATGCGCAGATCACCCAATCCCAGTTGTACGGACTGGTCAACGCCATTCGTTTGCAAGAGACCACCTACAAGTCGTCTGGTTCGGTGCACGGGTGTGCGCTTTTTCAGGGCGACCAAATGCTCATGTTCGTCGAAGACGTTGGCCGTCACAATGCTGTGGACACCATTGCGGGCTGGATGTGGATGAACGATGTGGACGGGAAAGACAAGGTTTTTTACACCACCGGTCGCCTAACCAGTGAGATGGTCATCAAATCCGCCCAAATGGGTGTGCCAGTGGTCGTTTCCCGCAGCGGCATCACCCAAATGGGCCTCGATGTAGCCAACCGCCTCGGCCTCTGCGCCATCGGCCGCGCAACCAATAAACGCTTTTTGTGCTTCAGCGGCCAACAACGCCTCATCTGGCAACCCCAACTCGCCACCCCATAAACCCCTCCGTATAGCTTTCCCCAGTGGTAGGCTGCCCCTGCGGCCGAATGTGCTTCTCCCTTGTGGGAGGCTGCCCCTGTGGCTGAATGTGCTTCTCCCTTGTGGGAGGCTGCCCCTGCGGCCGAATGATTGCAGTGGCTCCGGCCAACATTCGCGAGCAGGGGCTCGC
>CAMDXR010000167.1 GCA_945877725.1 Limnohabitans sp. Rim8 | reverse complement strand
TGGCACCTTTGCACTGCTGCCCGAAGACAGCGGATTATTCAGAGTCCACCCCGACCAGTTGGGCACCTTGCGCGACACGATTGCCCTGCTGGAATTGCGCATTGGACTGGAAACCGAGGCCGCAGCCTTGGCCGCAATGCGCCGCACAGACGAGAATCTTGACAAAATGCGTCTGGCCCTGACCGCCTTCATGGATGCCATCGAAGCAGGACAAAACGCCGTTCAGGCCGACTTCCAATTCCACACCGAAATTGCGCTGGCCACGCAAAACAGCCACTTCATCCAGTTCATGTCGCTGCTCGGTGAGCGGGTGATTCCAAGGTCACGACTGAGCCCGGCAGAAGACCCGACACCGGCCCGTAAAGCTTACCTGCAAAGAGTGCACCAAGAGCACGAAAGCATTTTCAACGCCATTCAAAACCAGGATGTGGAGGCCGCCCGAGCCGCCACCCGAACCCACCTCTCCAACAGCCGAGAGCGTCTGCGCATGGGCGAAATCAACGCTCGGTGAGCCCGGATTCATCCTGGTTTGAGTCAATTCAGGCCCCACTTCAGGGTAAACCCACATCAAAATAAGCGCTTCAAGTTGTATGATGTCATCTGACTTTATCCCACAATTGACGCGCCATGGCCACTTCTCACCACAGCCCCACAGTCACCCGCATGCAGGTCATCCCTGTGGCGGGCCACGACGGCATGCTGCTCAACTTAAGCGGCGCGCATGGCCCGTTTTTCACGCGCAACATTGTCATCCTGACGGATTCATCGGGCCACACGGGCGTGGGCGAGGTGCCCGGTGGTGAAAAAATCCGCCAGACCCTTGAAGATGCCCGCCCCCTGATAGAAGGGCAATCCGTTGGCGACTACAACCGCTTGCTGAATGCCATGCGCCAGCAGTTTGCCGACCGCGACAGCGGTGGCCGGGGCAACCAGACCTTTGACCTGCGCATCACCATTCATGCCGTCACCGCCGTAGAAAGCGCCCTGCTCGACTTGCTGGGCCAACACCTGAACATACCGGTTTGCGCCCTTTTGGGGCAAGGCCAGCAACGCGAGCGGGTGCAAATGCTGGGCTATCTGTTTTATGTGGGCGACCGCCAGCAAACCGATCTGGCCTACCGCAGCGAGCCCGACCAAGCCGATGACTGGCTGCGCCTGCGCCACGAAAAAGCCCTGACACCCGAGGCCGTGGTGCGCTTGGCCGAGGCCGCCCAAGCCCGCTATGGTTTCCAAGATTTCAAGCTCAAAGGCGGCGTTTTGCGCGGCGAAGCCGAGGTGGAGGCCATTGTGGCTTTGCACGAACGCTTTCCCAAAGCCCGCATCACCCTGGACCCCAATGGCGGCTGGTTACTCAAAGACGCCGTTCGCCTGCTGCGCGACCACCGCGACACCATGGCCTATGCCGAAGACCCTTGCGGTGGCGAGGGCGTGTTTTCGGGGCGCGAAGTCATGGCCGAATTCAGGCGTGCCACGGGCTTGCCCACGGCCACCAACATGGTGGCCACCGACTGGCGCGAGATGGCGCACAGCATTCAACTTCAGTCGGTTGACATCCCCCTGGCCGACCCGCATTTTTGGACCCTGCAAGGCTCGGTGCGCGTGGCGCAGTTGTGCCAGATGTACGACTTGACCTGGGGCTCGCACTCCAACAACCACTTCGATATTTCATTGGCCATGTTCACCCACTGCGCGGCGGCTGCGCCCGGCAAAGTCACCGCCATCGACACCCACTGGATCTGGCAAGACGGCCAATTTTTGACGCAAGAACCCTTACAAATCAAGGACGGCTATGTAGACGTACCCCTGAAGCCGGGGTTGGGCATCTCGGTCGACATGGCCGCCATTGAGCGCGCCCACCAGTTGTATTTGCAGCATGGTTTGGGCTCGCGCGACGACGCCATTGCCATGCAATATTTGATTCCGGGCTGGAAGTTCAACCCCAAAATGCCCGCCCTGGTGCGCTGAACAGCACTGCGCAAGCCAACCAACACCGACACCTCAATACCTCACATCACATTCATCGATTTTGGAGACAACATGAAACTGGGATTCATCGGACTGGGCATCATGGGCAAACCCATGGCGGGTCATTTGCTGGCAGCAGGCCACGAAGTGTTTGCGCAATCGCGTAGCGGCGTCCCTGCCGACTTGACATCGCAAGGGGCTAAGGCTTGCACCACCCCAGCACAAGTGGCCCAACAGGCCGACATTATTTTCTTGATGGTGCCCGACACACCCCATGTGCAAGACGTGCTGTTTGGCGAAAACGGCTTGGCCCATGGCCTGAGCGCAGGCAAAACCGTGGTCGACATGAGCTCGATCTCGCCCATGGCCACCAAAGAATTTGCGGCCCGCATTCAGGCACTGGGTTGTGATTACATCGACGCCCCGGTTTCGGGTGGCGAAGTGGGTGCCAAAGCCGCCAGCCTCACCATCATGTGCGGCGCCACCGATGCGTCTTTCGAAAAGGTCAAGCCGCTGTTTGAACTGATGGGCAAGAACATCACCTTGGTGGGCGGTGTGGGCGATGGCCAAACCTGCAAAGTTGCCAACCAGATTATTGTGGCCCTGAACATCGAAGCCGTGGGCGAAGCCCTGCTGTTTGCGGCCAAAGCGGGGGCCGACCCGGCCAAAGTGCGCCAAGCCCTGATGGGTGGCTTTGCCGCCAGCCGCATCTTAGAAGTGCATGGTGAACGCATGATCAAACGCACTTTTAACCCCGGCTTTCGCATCGAACTGCACCAAAAAGACCTGAACCTGGCACTGGAAAGCGCTCGGGCGCTGGGTCTTTCGTTGCCGCACACAGCCAGCGCCTTGCAAATGATGAACAGCTGCGTGGCCCATGGCGGTGCGGCCTGGGACCACTCCGGCTTGGTGCGATCGCTCGAGATTGCAGCCAACTACCAGATCGCTGGCAACTGAGCCCAAGCTCTGCACCAATCAAGAAAAGAGACTTCACCATGGACATGCCCATCAACCATTTCAAGCACGCCCTGCTGTCGGGCCAAAAACAAATTGGTCTGTGGTCGCACCTGTGCAGCAACATCAGTACCGAAATTTTGGCCCACTGCGGTTTTGACTGGTTGCTGCTGGACATGGAGCACTCGCCCAACGATGTGCCCGAAATTTTGGCCCAACTGCAAGCCATGAAAGGCAGCAGCACCACCCCCATTGTTCGCCCGCCGTGGAACGACATGGTGACCTTCAAACGCTTGCTCGACATCGGGGTGCAAAGCCTGCTGGTGCCCTACATCCAGACCGAAGAAGAAGCCCGCCAAGCGGTGTCATTTACCCGCTACCCGCCCCATGGCGTTCGCGGATACGCCGGGGCACCTCGGGCCAGCCACTATGGCCGCGTCAAGAACTACGCGCACCACAGCAGCGAAGAAATTTGCCTGTTGTTGCAAGTGGAAACCGTGCAGGGTTTGCAAAACATCGAGGCCATTGCCAACGTCGACGGGGTCGATGGCGTGTTCATTGGCCCCGGCGATTTATCGGCCGCCTTGGGCCATTTGGGCAACCCCAAGCACCCCGATGTGCTCAAAGTCATCGACGAATCGATTGCCCGCATTCGGGCCTGCGGCAAAGCGGCGGGCATCCTGACGGGCGACGAAGCGCTGGCCAAACACTATGTGGCGCAAGGCTGCTTGTTTGTCGCCGTGGGGGCTGACCAAAACGTTTTACGCGACAGCGCCACCGCCTTGGCTGGCCGTTTTAAATCCTGAGCTCTGGAAAAAATCATGCTGAACACCCCTGCATCGGGCATCCGCTTTCCCCGTTTATTGCTGACCGGCGCGGGTGGCAATCTGGGCAAAGAGCTTCGCCCACGCCTGAAAGCCTATTGCGATGTGTTGCGCGTCAGCCATCGCCGCGACTTGGAACCCGCCACCCCCGGTGAAGAAGTTCAACTGGCCTCGCTGGAAGACAAAGACCAGATGATGGCTTTGCTGAGTGGCGTGAATGCGGTGGTGCACATGGGCGGTGTCTCCACAGAGCAGCCTTGGGAGCCGATTTTGGCGGGCAACATTGTGGGCATGGTCAACCTCTACGAAGCGGCCCGCCTGCAAGGGGTCAAGCGCATCGTGTTTGCCAGCTCCAACCATGTCACGGGTTTTTACCGCCAAGACGAAGTGGTCAACACCCGCATGCCCCCCAAGCCCGATGGGTTTTATGGCCTTTCCAAGGCCTTTGGCGAAGATTTGGCCCAGCTCTACTGGGACCGCTGGGGCATAGAGAGCGTGAGCATCCGCATTGGCTCGTCTTTTGCCGAGCCGCGCGACCGCCGCATGTTGGCCACTTGGCTCAGCTTTGACGACTTGGAACGTGTGGTGGTGGCCGCCCTGACCGCCCCCATCGTGGGCCACACCATCATTTACGGGATGTCTGACAACCAAACCACTTGGTGGGACAACACCCACGCCCAACATATTGGCTACCGCCCCCTGGATTCTTCTGACGTTTTTCGCCCACAAGTCGAGGCACGCCAACAAACCATCGACCGCCAAGACCCTGCCGCCGTCTACCAAGGCGGGGCTTTTGTCAAAGCCGCGCCGCACGGCTAGGGGCTGGGTGGCCGGGCCGGAATCGGTTGATTTCAATAAATTTCAACCGAACTGTCTCAAGTTTCACAAGCTCCGGGCGTTGGAGCGACTACATTTTGGGACATAACAGATTGACCCAACACTTTGGAGATACCCCATGCCCGTGATCACCACCATAGAAGACTTGCGCGTTTTGGCCGAAAAACGGGTGCCCCGCATGTTTTACGACTATGCCGACAGCGGCTCATGGACAGAAAGCACCTACCGGGCCAACGAAGGCGATTTTCAGAAAATCAAGCTGCGCCAGCGTGTGGCCGTGAACATGGACAACCGCAGCACCGCCACCACCATGATCGGCCAGGCAGTGGCCATGCCCGTGGCCATTGCCCCCACGGGCCTGACCGGCATGCAGCATGCCGATGGTGAAATTCTGGCGGCCCGTGCTGCCAAAAAATTTGGCGTGCCATTTACCCTGTCCACCATGAGCATCTGCTCCATAGAAGACGTGGCCAAGCATGCGGGCGAAGGCTTCTGGTTTCAGTTGTATGTAATGAAAGACAAGGGCTTTATCGAACGCCTGATTGACCGTGCCAAAGCCGCCAATTGCAGCGCCCTGGTTTTGACCCTGGATCTGCAAATTTTGGGACAACGCCACAAAGACCTGAAAAACGGCTTGTCGGCCCCGCCCAAACTGACCCTTGCCAACATCATCAACATCGCCACCAAACCCCGCTGGGCTTTGGGCATGCTGGGCACGCCGCGCCGCCAATTTGGCAACATTGTTGGGCATGTCACGGGCGTGGCCGACATGAGCAGCCTGTCTTCGTGGACCGCCTCTCAGTTTGACCCGGGCCTGAACTGGGGCGATGTCGAATGGATCAAAAAGCGCTGGGGCGGCAAGCTCATTCTGAAAGGCATTCAGGATGTGGAAGACGCCCGTATGGCAGTGCAATCGGGCGCTGACGCTTTAATCGTCAGCAACCACGGTGGCCGCCAACTGGACGGTGCGCAATCCAGCATCGAAGCCCTGCCCGCCATCGTAGAGGCCGTGGGTTCACAAATCGAGGTGCACATGGACGGCGGCATTCGCAGCGGCCAAGACGTGGTGAAAGCCCGTGCCCTGGGGGCCAGGGGTGTCTACATTGGCCGCTCCATGTTGTATGGGCTGGGGGCCATGGGCGAAGCCGGCGTGAGCAAAGCGCTGGAAATCATCCACAAAGAACTGGACCTGACCATGGCCTTTTGTGGCCGCACCCAAATGGACACGGTGGACAAAAGCATTTTGTTGCCGGGCACCTTTCCGACGGGCGTCTGAAGGCTTCGCGCCAGCTAAAAACCCCCTCGGCTCGCGCTATGCTTAACAGGTGAGTTCCCCAGATAACCTGCCCCGCCGCATTGCCCACCTCGACATGGACGCTTTTTATGCGTCTTGCGAGTTGCTGCGTTACCCCCAGCTCAAGGGCCTGCCCGTGGTCATTGGCGGGGGCCGACGCAAAGAAGACGATTTGCTGGGCAAACTGCAAACCGCCTACCCCGAGAGCGAGTGGAGCGAAGACAACTTTGCCGAGCGCCTGGACCAGATTCCGGTTGACTTTTTCCCGCGCCTGGCAGGCTACACCGGGCGCGGGGTGATCACCACGGCCACTTACCCGGCCCGCCAATTTGGCGTCGGTTCGGCCATGGGCCTGATGAAAGCCGCCAAACTGTGCCCCCAGGCGCTGATGCTGCCCGTGGACTTTGAGCGTTATCGCTACTACTCGCGCACCTTCAAAAACATCATCACCGAAATTGCCCCGGTCATGCAGGACCGGGGGGTAGACGAGGTTTACATCGACTTTACCCACGTACCCGGCGGCCAGCGCGAGGGCGGTCGGGTGCTGGCCCGACTCATCCAAAAAAGCATTTTTGATGCCACCGGCCTCACCTGCTCGATTGGCGTGGCCCCGAACAAACTGATCGCCAAGATGGCCAGCGAGTTCAACAAACCCAAAGGCATTTCCATCGTGCACGAGGGGGACCTGCAAAGTCTGATCTGGCCCCTGGCCTGCCGAAAAATCAACGGCGTGGGCCCCAAGGCCGATGAAAAACTGCAAAGCTTCGGCATCCACACCATCGGCGATTTGGCTGCGCGCGACTTGCCATGGCTGACCCAAAACTTTGGCAAAAGCTACGGCGCTTGGCTGCACGAAGCCGCCTGGGGCCGGGACGACCGCCCCGTGGAAACCGAGAGCGAACCTGTCAGTATGAGCCGCGAAACCACCTTTGAACGCGATTTGCACGCCGTTCGTGACCGCGCCGAACTGGGCGAAGTCTTTACCCGACTGTGCCAACAAGTGGCAGCAGACTTAAAGCGCAAAGGCTACGAGGGCAAGACCATCGGTATCAAGCTGCGCTACGACAACTTTCAGAGCGTGACGCGGGACCAAACCCTGCCCGAGTACACCGCCGATGCCGGGCGC
>CAMDXR010000166.1 GCA_945877725.1 Limnohabitans sp. Rim8 | reverse complement strand
GCAATCAGGCCATCCAGGGCTTTTTCAGAAATAGCCGGATTGCCCCGGTAGCCGTTGTAGAGCTGCTTTTGGCGCTCCAGATCTTTCAGCACGTCGGATTTAAGCTCGGATCTGGAGGCGACCTCGATGATTTCGAACAGCGTGGTCAGTGCGAAGTGGTGGTCCAAGGCCTCTGATCGGGCTATTAATTGGCCCAGGCGGTTGAACAGCTGATGCAAGCGCAAGTAAGCGCGGATGCGTTCGTTTAAGGGGTATTCGTACAGTATCACGAGGCGTCTTTCGAGTGCCGACATCATAGCCCGAAGTCAGTAGCCACTTTGCCCAGTTGTGCCTCTAATTCGATCAAACTCAAGCCTTGGTTGAAGATCACCACATCGGCACTGGCCAGTCTGTGGTCTCTGGGGGCTTGCTGGGCAATGATGCGTTCGACTTCTTCAACCTTCAAACCACTTCGCGCCACGACCCTTTGCACCTGTGTCTGTGCATCGCAGTCCACCACCATGACGCGGTCCAGTTGCCGCCGCCAACGCTCGCCGGACTCCACCAACAAAGGCACATCGAACACCAGACAGGGATGTCCGTTTTGTTGTGCCGCTGCAGCTTGTTCTGCGGCGATCAGGCTGACCAGAGGGTGAATTATTCCTTCCAGCTGTTTTTTAGCCTCGGGGTTCTTGAAAATCAATTCCCGCATGGCTTGCCGATCCATGGCCCCTTGCGCATCGATCACTTGTGGCCCGAAAGCCTTGGCGACAGAATCAATGGCGCTACCCTTCGGGGCCGTCACTGCGCGAGAAATGGCATCGGAATCGATCAGCGCGGCACCTCGGGCGGCCAACATGGCCGCCACCGTGCTTTTGCCGCTGCCGATGCCTCCGGTCAGACCAATGCGCCAAATTCGCTGAAATTTCATGGTTAAAAAGCCAACCCAGGCAAGTGGCCAAAGGCCATGACCCACAAACCTGCCAAGGCCAAAAAGGGACCAAACGAAATATAGCCGTCTTCGGGCATGCGCTGACGTACGCGCAGCCAGAGGCCCCCCGCGACGCCTGTCAGTGAGGCGATCAGCACCAGCGAAAGCAAGGCCGGCCAACCCAGCCAAGCGCCCAGTGCCGCCAGAAGTTTGAAGTCGCCATGCCCCATGCCTTCTTTGCCTGTGAGCAACTTGAACAACCAGTAGACCGACCACAAAAAGAGGTAGCCAGCCACAGCACCCCAAAGTGATGTGGTCAAGCTGACCCCGCTGAGACCGACGCTGGCCGCCAGCAAGCCCGACCAGACCAAGGGCTGGGTGATGGCGTCGGGCAGCAAGCGGGTATCGGCGTCAATGGCGGCCAAAGCCACCAGGGCGGCTGCAAAACCAGCCCAAATCAAAAATGAGGGGCCCAGACCGTTTTGGTAAAAGATCCAAACAAACAAAGCCGCCGTGACCAACTCGATGGCTGGGTAGCGCCAACCAATTGGTGCATGGCATTGGCGGCAGCGTCCTTTGAGGCCGACATAGCTCAAAACCGGGATATTTTCTGCCCATGACAAGCCGTGGCCACAGTGTGGGCAGTGCGAGCCCGGTGTGGCCAAGTTGAAAGCTTTGGCCGCAGGTTGTTGGGACTCACTGGCCTGGTGGGTTGCCTCTGCAGTAAGGGACGCGTAGGTTTCTTCGGTCATGGCGGCAGCCCATTGCGCCTCCAGCATGCGGGGCAGTCGGTAAATCACCACATTCAAAAAGCTGCCGATCACCAAGCCCAACAGCGCGACTCCAGCCCAGACCATGGTGTCTGCTGACATATTAAAAAACCTGACCTAAACGAAAAATGGGCAAATACATGGCCACGAGAATACAACCAATAAAGCCTCCCAGCACAACAATGATCAAGGGTTCGAGCAAACTCGACAAACCATTGACCTGGTCGTCCAGCTCGGTTTCCATCAGGCCCCCAGCGCGGGCCAACAGGCTGTCCAGGGATCCCGTCTCTTCTCCGGTGGCGCAAAGCTGCACGATCATGGGTGTAAAACGGCCACTTTGAGCCATGGCCTCGCTCAGATGTGCGCCTTGTGCCACTTGACGTTGCAACTGCAAAGTGGCCCTTTCATAGACCGCATGGTCACAGGCTTGAGCCACGGGGCCCAAGGCTTCAGCCAACGGCACCCCCGCAGACAGCAAAGCCGACAAGGTTTGGGCCCAGCGTGCCAACACTGCCGTGGCGATGAGTGCCCCGAAAAGGGGCCATTTGAGCAGCCATCGGTCCCAGGTTTTTTTGATTTGGGCTTGGGCTGCCTGGGGGCGTTGCCACCCCCAGATGCCGACCAACAAGACCAAAATCACCAAAGGCCAGGACGCACTGAGCCCCTCGCTCAGATGGACCACCACTTGCGTAGCCCAAGGTAATTCGGCACCAAAAGACTTGAAGACATCTTCGAAAACCGGCACCACAAACACCAATATCAAGACCAAAATACCCAGGGCCACCCCCAAGACGGCCGCTGGATAAACCAGTGCAGAACGCACGCGTGAACGCAAGCCTTCGTTTTTTTCAAGGGTGTGCGCCAGTCGCTCCATCAGGCTGTCCAAAATGCCGGCCGACTCGCCGGCTTGCACCATGCTGCAATAAAGCCCCGAAAAGTGAGCGGGGTGGTGAGCCAATGCTTCGTGCAAAGCCGTGCCTGCGGCCACCTCTGCCTGAATTTGCGATACGACTTCAGCCAAAGTTGCCGAAGTCAGGCTGCGCGACAGCATCTGCAAGCTTTGCAGCAGGGGCACCCCAGCGCGCAAAAGGGCGGCCAACTGCCGCGTCATCAATGCCAAGTCGCGTGGGCGAACCTGCGGGGTGCGGTTCCACCACAAGCGATGCAGTTGCACTTGATGCAGACCCTGCCTGCGCAATTGGGCGCGGGCCAGCCCGGCATCTGCTGCGTTCAGTCGACCTTGTGCAGGTCGTCCCTGCGCATCCAGACCTTGCCAAGCAAAGGCAGGCAGTTGGCGCTGTGGTTCGGCCCGGCTCATGTGCCGTACCGGGTATTGGCCAACACTTCATCGAGGGATGTGATGCCAGCCAGCACTTTGCGCAAGCCCGCCAAGCGCAGGGTGGAGACCCCCTCTCGCTGGGCTTGCTGCGTTAATTCTTGGTTGCCCGCATCGCGCAGGATCAGGTTTTGCATCTCGGCGCTCACGGGCATGACCTGAAAAATCCCTGTGCGGCCCGAAAAACCCTTGTGGCAATGGGCGCAACCCACCGGCACAAAAGCGGGCATTGTGGGGGCGGTGATCATGGCCGGGGGCAGGCCCGCTTGCAGCAACACCTCGGGCATCAAAGCCACACTGGCTTTGCACAGCGGGCACAGGCAGCGCACCAGGCGCTGGGCCGTGATCAGCGTCACGCTGGCCGCAATGTTGTACGAAGCGGTGCCCATGTTGCGCAAGCGCATCAAGGTGCTCGGCGCGTCGTTGGTGTGCAGGGTGGACAGCACCAAATGGCCGGTTTGTGCGGCCTGTATGGCGATGTTGGCGGTCTCTAAGTCGCGCACCTCGCCCACCATCAGAATATCGGGGTCTTGCCTTAAAAAAGCCCGTAATGCGATGGCAAAAGTCAGCCCCGGCTTGTCTTGCACATTGACCTGGTTGATGCCTTGCAACTGAATTTCGCAAGGGTCTTCCACCGTCGCAATGTTCACCTCTGCCGTGTTGAGGCGGTTCAGGCAGGCATAAAGCGATTGTGTTTTGCCCGACCCGGTTGGCCCGGTCACCAGCACCATGCCGTGGGGACGGTGAATGGCTTCCACCAGGCGTGCCAGATCGTCGGCTTCGTAACCCAACAGGTTCAAGTCCAGCTTGGCCTGGGCAGAATCCAAGACCCGAATCACCAGTTTTTCGCCAAACAAAGTGGGCAAGGTGCTGACGCGTAAATCCAGCTCCCGGCCGCTTTCCAGTTGCAGTTTCATGCGCCCGTCTTGGGGCAGGCGCTTTTCTGCAATGTCCAAGCGGGACAAGACCTTGATGCGTGAGGGCAGGCGGTCTTTGAGCGCCATGGGCGGGGTTGCAATCTCGCGCAACTCGCCGTCAATGCGCATGCGCACCCGGTAATGGTGTTCATACGGTTCAAAGTGCAGGTCTGAGGCTTGCAGGTCCACTGCTTGCTCGAGCAGTTGCTGCACAAGCAGGACAACGGGGGCATCGTCGGCCGTGCCGAACCTGGGCCGTGGGTGGAGGTTGTCCGGCATCGTTTTCCCCTGAATGATTGGTCTTCTTTTGAAAACACATCATGAGCGGCATTTTGAGGTTTGTAAATGCGCAAGCAGGGGGAGGGTTTCTACCTGAGCGGTTCAGGCAAAGGGCCAGGTGATTTTGGGGACCAAGTGGCAGACGGGGTAAGGGCCGTGAGGGCTGTGGTGGCTGTGAAGGCTGTGGGGGGTGAGCTTATTCAGCCGTTTTTTCCAGCTTCACGACAGAGGAAGCATCCTGCAGGCCAACGCCGCAGGCATTGCCGCCAGCTTGCGCGCAAGGCATCTGGCACAGCGACCGGTTGTTCACCGGGCAGGCACGGTTGAAAGTGACCACATGGTCCACCTCGGCCCGTATGCCGATCCATTCCCCCAGTTTGTGATCATGGTGGCTGGGCACATGGGCCATCAACAGATAACCACTGGCCAAACGCAGGGTGTACAAAAACTCCGATCCCCGAAAGGCTTTGCGAATGATTTCGGCCTTTACCGGGGCATCGTCGTCGTGCACGATGTCGTCGGCGCGCAGCAGCACATCGCATTGCCCGCCTTCAAAAGCGCAGGGCAGTGGGCATTCGGCCACATCGGTCAACTCGCCCACGGGGGTGCTGACCATGATGCGGCCCTCCACCTCGCGCAAAGTGGCGGGGGTAAAAACGCCATGCCCAATGAAATCGGCCACAAACCGCGTTGCCGGACGGTGGTACAGGTTGTAAGCATCGTCCCACTGGTGCAGTTGCCCTTCGTTCATGACGCCAATGACATCGCCGATGGCAAAAGCTTCGAGTTGGTCGTGCGTGACCAGCAGTGCGGTCGCGTTGGCGGCCTTGAGAATGTTGCGCACCTCGTGCGCCAGCCGTTCTCGCAGGTCAATGTCCAAGTTAGAAAAGGGTTCATCGAGCAAGAGCAAATCGGGCTTGGGGGCTAAGGCGCGGGCCAGCGCCACTCTTTGTTGCTGTCCCCCCGAGAGTTCATGGGGGTAGCGGCGGTCAGCCCCCGCCAACCCCACCAGTTCCAACACCTCGGCAACGCGTTTTTGGCGCTCGGTTTTGGACAAGTGTGCCAAGCCAAAGCCGACGTTTCGGCCTACGTCCATGTGGGGGAACAAGGCGTAGTCTTGGAACACCATGCCGATGCGACGGGTTTCTGCGGGTTCGGTCTGCCCGGCAGCGCTGACTACGCGGTCCGACAGCAAAATTTTGCCTTTTGATACCGGCTCCAGCCCCGCCACAGCCCGCAGCAAAGTGGTTTTGCCACAGCCCGAGGGGCCGATCAGTACGCCAATATCACCCGCGCGCAACCCCAAATTGACACCGCGGACAGCGGGCGTGTCACTGCCGGGGTATTGAATGTCCAGTTGGCGAAGCTCTAAAAACATGCTTTAGATTGTAGGCAGGTTGCGCATGGCCCCTGCAGGCGGGGGCTCTCAGGGGTCTTATGGGGGGCCTCCTACAATAAGCGCTTCATTCTGGGGTCTGCTTGACATGCTGCGCACTTTGCCCCGCTATTTGACGGGTTTTTCATCCCTGCTTTACGGCTTACTGGCACTGGCTTTGGCCTTGCCTGTCTTGGCCGTGCTGGGCTCTTGGCTGCAGTGGAGCCCCCAAAGCGCCGACATTTTGCGGGAGATGGGGCGCACTGTTCTGCCCGAATACGTGCTGACCACCTTGGGTTTGTGCCTCATGGTGGCCGTTGGCGTGACCGTGCTGGGACTGGCCACAGCCGCATTGGTCACCTTGTTTGACTTTCCCGGGCGCGGGGTTTTTGAGTGGTTATTGCTGTTGCCGCTGGCCATGCCGGCCTATGTGGTGGCCTATGCGTACACCGATTTCCTGCAGTTCAGTGGCCCTTTGCAAGTGGCCCTGCGTGAGGTTTTTGGACTGCAGGGCCGTTTGTGGCCCGATGTGCGCAGTGTCTGGGGTGCGGCGCTGGTGTTCACGCTGGCGCTGTATCCCTACGTGTACTTGTTGGCGCGCACAGCTTTGGTCGAGCGCGCCTCGGGCTTGATGGAGGCGGCGCGCTTGTTGGGCGCGCCTTTGTCCCGCCGCATGCTCGAAATTGCCTTGCCCTTGGCCCGTCCGGCGGTGGCCGCTGGGGTGGCGCTGGCCTTGATGGAAACCTTGGCCGATTTTGGTGTCTCCAGTTACTTCGGTATCCAGACCTTTACAGCAGGCATTTACAAAGCCTGGTTGTCGATGGACAACCGCATTGCGGCGGCGCAATTGGCCACGGTTTTGTTGGCAGTGGTGGTGGTTTTGCTGCAACTGGAGCAACGGGCCCAAAAACGCATGCGTTTTAACCCGGGGCGCGGTTCGCGCCAAGGCTCTGCCGAGGCGCAACCGGTCAAGCTGCAAGGTGCTCGCCAGTTCATGGCCTGGGGGATTTGCGGTTTGCCTGTTCTTTTGGGTTTTGTACTGCCGGTGCTCATCATGTTGCGTGCTTTGGCGGGTGAGTCGAGCGCATTGCCTTGGGAGCGCTTTGGCCATTGGGCATGGACCAGTTTGCGTCTGGGGGCCGTGACAGCCTTGTTGGCCGTGGGGGTGGCCTTGGCGCTGGCCTTCAGCGTGCGCACCCGCGCCGACCGCATCAGCCAAGGGGCCATTCAATTGGTTGGGCTCGGGTATGCCATCCCCGGCGCCGTGGTGGTGGTTGGCTTGTTGTTGCCCGTGGGCTGGATTCAGCAAACCTGGCCTTCTTCGTCAGCCGGGGCCTGGATCACGGCCACTTCCATGGGCCTGGTTTGGGCTTATTTGGTGCGTTTTTGTGCAGTGGCCTTGCAGTCGGTGCAAAG
>CAMDXR010000165.1 GCA_945877725.1 Limnohabitans sp. Rim8 | reverse complement strand
GGCACTGGCCCAAGACGTGCCCCTGGCGCAAGACCGTTGGGCCTTGCTTTGCACCTGGACTCAAGCCCTGGCCAGCCCCATCGTGGGCTCTCCCTGGCGCTTGACCTTCGTGCACAGCAACCACCTGGGCGCACCCGAGCTGGCCACCGACACCAACGCCAACCCAGTCTGGACCGCCCACTACGCCCCCTTTGGCGCTGCCACTGTGCGCACCTTTGAGGCTTCTGCTTCTGCTTCAGATTCTGCTTCTGCTGCGGACACCGCCGCTGCCTCTAGCGCCGCCGCCTCCTCCGCAAGCGCCGCCCCCTTCACCCTGAACCTGCGCCTGCCCGGCCAGCACCTGGACCCCGAAACCGGCCTGCACTACAACCGCCAACGCTACTACGACCCGCAAACCGGCCAATACCTCACGCCCGACCCCCTGGGCCAGCCCGATGGCCCCAACGCTTATCTGTATGTAGCGGGCAACCCCCTGACCTTCATCGACCCCGATGGGTTGGTGCTGTTTGCGTTTGATGGGACGGGGAACACAGATGACACCACCTGGCTTGCTGCCCATGACAGTACGTTAAGCAATGTGGTTCATTTCCGGGATGCTTACGACGAAGTAGCCAACGGTAATGTGCGTTATGTCACTGGGGTCGGTACGCCACATGAGAATCGCGACTTGTATGGTGATATCAAAGTACCACTATTGGATGCGGCAATCAACGCCACTGGCGGTACCCGCATCGACCGCATGATGCTGTACATAAACGAAGAAGCACGGGCTGAAAATGACGACAACAAAGTTTTAAACATCGACATCGTCGGCTTCAGCCGAGGAGCTGCTGAAGCCCGCGATTTTTCTAACCGCATTGTGAACGCCTCCAAGCAGGACACTGATGGCAATTACTGGTACGGCTACAAGGACAAAAATGAAACCCCCCAGTGCCAAAAAGTGAACTTCCGCTTCATGGGCCTGTGGGACACCGTGCTTTCTACCAACCTCAGCGGCACCACCTACAACATGAATATACCCAGCCAGTTCAAAAGTGTGGCGCAAGCGGTAGCTCTCAATGAATACCGCATACAACCCAACAGCACTTGGAACTTGCTCGCCAACAATAACTATTACGACCGCACACGCACCCATATCACAGGCAGCAGACACTGGGGCGGCTTTCCACTTGAATCCATTGGAGCCGCCAGCAGAACGCCCGGAGCCATCCGCATTGAGCAAGGCTTCTTGGGCGCGCACGCCGACATTGGCGGGGGCTACGGTGCTTCAGAAAACAGCTTGTCAAGGGTTGCTTTGAATTGGATGCTGGGCCAGGCCCAAAGCACGGGTGTCAAGATCAAGAACATTGATGAAGCAGTCGTCCCCAATAACACAGCGGTCATTCACGACCAGAGCAATGCCATTCGCTTTGGCGACTCCGCCAAGGCGCCTAATACGTTTAGCGTTAACGGGTATTTCGATGGCTTCTTTGGCACGAACAATTACCCGGTAGAAGACCGTACGGTCAACGGCGCGGTCAGCGGCAACACGCAGCGCACCATGGGCTTTGGCCCGCCCGATGCGCAGGGCAACCGCAGCATGGTCAATGCCGACACGCAGTCATTCATAACCTTCACCCCGCGCCCGCCAGATATCAACACCGACACACGCACCAGCGAAGACATTGCAGCAATCAAGCAGCTTGAGCACAAAACGGGCACCGTCAATATGCAGGACTACATGGCTTGGCTGAACCAGCACGGCTACAAGTTTTTTAACTGAAGGGATTGATATTCAATGCTTACAAAAAGAGTATTTTCTATAGGCGCTATCGCCACAGTACTGAGCGCCTGCTCATCTCAATACAGTCTGGGTATGGGTTTGGGTAAGGCAAGTCCACCAGACCCCAGCGACCCGGATGCCACGCTTAAATACAAATTTAGAGGTATGCGGGGTGGAGAAAGGCGCATCGATGCGCTTGAAACAATAGAAAACGTAGTTTTACTCGTGGGCAACGACCAGGCGCTCAGAAAAGGAACTTTCGGCCGTGGTGCCAGCTTCTCCGGCTACGGTGGCCATGGGGCTGATGTGCTGCCAATATACAAAACGATTCGTTATTTGCGCTACGCCAAAGGAGCAAAATTTTCAGGAAACACTAAGCATCCTTATTACGAAGGGGAGCCCTTCCTTGATGTGCAAGTGCCCATTGCCGAGCGCATTCCAGATGTGCTGCTTGACTACCTGCGCAGCAACCCCAGAGCCAGTATGCGGCTGAAGCTGCGACTAATTCCTGAAACCATCCTGGTCGGCTGGGATATCGAGCACAGGCCGCGGTTTGATCCCAAGCTGGCCCAAGAGGGGCAATACTATCCGCCAGCTTATAGCCACACAGGTGGAGATTTCAAGGAAGCACGGCCTGCTTCTTATCTTTGGGAGGGCGATGACTTAAAAGGTCTGCCCTCAGATATACCTGTTTGGAGCCAAAGCTTAGCCAAGAAAACACCCTTTTGGCGCTATCAAAGTTTTATCAGTCTTCCAAAAACCATGACCTGGCCTTTAAGTGCTGCCGATGAACTGTTAATACAAATGAATAATCTGGAAATTATTCACAAAGGCGCAATTGTTACCAATCCGCCCACGCCTCTGAATCAACGCCGTATCTGGGAAAAAGGCTGGTACATCCACCCCAAAACCGGCCAGCGCATCGAGACTGATTTTTAACTCATGAAGTCTCAAAATACCCTTCGGGCCACACCGCAGCTTGGCATTTCTCAGTTGCACATCGAGTACGCCCACCGATGGGACCAGCGCTTGCTGGGCTTGCTGTTCCGGCGCCAGTTGCTGCCCGGGCACGCGTTGCTGCTGTCGCCCTGCACGTCGGTGCATACGGCTTTTATGCGCTTTGCCATTGATGTGGTGTTTTTGGATGCCGGGTATCGGGTTTTGGTCATCAGGGCCAACTTGCCACCTTGGTGGGGTGCTTGGGGGCCTCACGGAACGCGCCACACATTGGAGTTATCGGCGGGCAGTGTGGACAGGCTGGGTTGGCAAACCGGCCAGTCATTGGACGCGTTTTTTATCACACATCCTTAATTTATTGCGCTTATTGAGCGTTATTTCGAGTATCCTTTTTAGTACTTAGTTTTGTTACTTCGTGTTGTTCATTAGTTTTATTTAGTTAACTTTTAACCGGGCTTTTCATGTTCTTCAATCTCCGTGTTCTTGTTTCTCCTTTGGCTGTGTCGGCTTCTGTTTTGTGGGCGGGTCTTTTGGGGGTGGCTTTACCGGCGCAGGCACAAACCGGTTCGGGTGGCAAAGATGGCGCCATCGAAAAGTGTGACCAAAATCTGGGCACTTTGGCCGTGTCAGAGCCCCAAAGCCACATGCTGGCCAGTTTGGGGCAATACAAGCTGGGTTCGCCTGCCACCATGCTGCGCATGATTGCCCAAGAGTCCAACTGTTTCACGGTGGTAGAGCGGGGTGTGGGCATGCAAAACATTCAGCAAGAGCGGGCCTTGGCTTCGGGCGGCATGTTGCAGCAAGATGCCAATATGGGCGGTGGCCAATTGCAGGCCGCCGATTTTGTGTTGACACCCAGCCTGCAGTTTTCTGACACCACGGGTGGCATTGGTGCGGCCGTGGGCGGTTTGTTGGGGCGTTTGAGTGGCCCGCTGGCAGCCTTGGGTGGTTTGGCAGGTGGCCTCAAGTTCAAAGAAGCCGAGACCACGCTGTTGCTGGCCGATGTGCGTTCGGGTATTCAGGTGGCCAGTGCCGAGGGCAAGGCCACCAAAATGGATTTCAGTTTGGGCGGCTGGGGCTGGGGCGGTATGGGCTGGGCCAGTGCAGGGGGTTATTCCAAGACGCCAGAGGGCAAGTTGCTGGCGGCCAGTTTGCTGGACAACTACAACCGCATCGTGCAGCAGGTGCGCAATAAAGCGCAGTTGGTGCAGGCCAGTTCGGCCAGTTCGCGGGCCAACGCCCAGTCTTCTACGCGCGCAACGCCTTTAGCCGGGCAAGCCAACACGACGGCGGTGATCATTCAACCTGCGGCGGTGGTCATATCGACCACCCCACAAATTTTGCAGCCCCAGGCCATCAGTGGCGCCACACCTTATGCAGCGCCCGGCAATGCGGGCTACCAAGGCAACTACGAGGCTTATTTGAACCGCGCAACAGGCCATTACGGTGGGCAGTTGACGGGCTTGGTGGCCGGGCCGATGACGCTGAGTATTCTGCCCGATGGCTCGATCAGTGGCATGGTTTCACCACCTGCACAGCCCGTGCTGGTCTTGAGCGGCCAGATGAACAACCCCAACGGCGAATTCATGCTGACGGGCAGCACCAGTCAAGGCTCAGTGATGATGGCCGGCCGCCTGGACATAACCCAACTGGTCCTGCAGGGCACTTGGTTTCTGGGCAAAGCCTCTAGCACCCCGGTGCCGGGCGGTAGTTTTTCTGCCAAACGCTGAGCCGGTTTCTACCAAGCTCAAGCGATCAACCCCAGAGCACTGCCGTTAAAACCCCTTTCGGTAGGCAAACCCCAGGGTTTTGGCTTCGAGCTTGTTTTTGGGGCCACCCAGGCCCATCTGCAGCGACCAAACCCCGGTGTCGCTTTGTGGCAGAGCAAAGCCCAAAGTGGCGTTCCAGGTGGTTCTTTCGGGTCTGGGCACTGCAACATCGGCCAAGGCCAGTGGGTTAGGGCCCATGCGCACCACCAGGTCAGTGCTTTTCAGGTCCCGGTCCAGGGCGGCACGGGCAAACATTCTCCACTGCCCAACGGGCCGAGTTTGTGTCCAGGCGGCACCCAGGGTCAACCTTTGGGCTTTGTAGGCCATATCGCCAAAACTCAAAGACATGGGGCTGTCGGTCTCGGTGAAGCCGTCGATGCTCACCTTTTCGTCGGTGATGCTGGTGTAGGGCCCGCCTTTGCCCCCCAACCAATCACCTATCCAGCCTGCGCCTACGCGCAAGCTTTTGTAGGAACCCTGTGGGCTGCTGGTGGCTGAAATGGTGGTGGTGGGCAGCACCAGTTGCCGCGTGAATTGGCTGTGGTCTATGTTGCCCATGCCCGCGCTGGCGTTCACGTACCAATTGGGGCTGAGGGCCACGGTGGTGTACAAAACACCCATCATTTCTTTGGTCTTGAGGCTGCCACTTTGTCCGCCGAATTGGGCGTCGCCCTGGCTGTAAGACATGGCTAAACCGACCAAGGCATTTTTGGCCACCATGGTGTCCAGCCCGAATGCGGTCTTGATCGTGTCGGCCTTGACTGAGGGCTCAATTTGTCCTCCCGCCGTGCTGAATCTGCCCACTTCAGGGCTGGCATAAAACTGAACATCTTTTTCAGGTCGGAGTTTGCCTTCGCTGTCCACCAGCGCACCAATGTTCAAACGCGACTCCAAAGATTGGCCGTGCTGCCGAATGGCCACCATGGGGGCCACCATTAAGGCGGCACTTTGGGCGATGGCCTGCAAGCCCGAATAGGCGAACTGGCCAAACATGGTGTGCGCTTTGGCGCTGGGGTGTACCCCGTCGGCAAACAAATAGTTTTGTGGATTGCTGTTGAAGCAACTCGTGAGGGATGAATTGAAATAATCGTTGGGCCCAGTAGCGGCGGGATTCACACCGCAGGCAGTAGCCCCCAGCGAATTGGCGTTAAAGCCATATTTCACTGGGTTGGCAATCACATCGCCCAACAGTTTGTTCACATCGACCACCACCGCGCCCGCTGCAGGTACCGAACTAAGGACCTGCATGTTGAACGTACTGCTCAGCCCCGTGAGTAACTGCCCGGTGGCAGGAGACTGACTGGACAACAAGGCACCAAAAGGGGTATTGGCCAAGTTGGGTACCAAGGCGACCACCACATATTTGGCCCCTGCTGTACGCAAGCGCTGCACCTGTGTGGCCATCACACCCCCCTCAATTGCCATTTGGGTCAGGCCCTCTGTGGGGGTTGCAGCGCCTGCACCAATCAGGCCCAATTGGGTAAACCCGTCATTGGCACCGGCCCATAAAAACACCAGATCGCTCGCGTCTAATTTGGGTTTTTGGATCAACAAGCGGTCTACTTGCGTGGTGAGGGGCACGGTGGTGATCAGGTTGCCAGGGGCATAGCCAATGCCCACCGAATTGCTCACCCGAGCACCGCCCTCTGCAAACGCTGTTCCCCCCACCTCAGTGGGATTGATCCGGTTGGGGCGGATGGTCAGGCCCAATCTACCCGCCAAGTCTTCCACCCAAACCTTGCTGCTGCCATCAAGGTTGTTGTTGGTAAACCGGTATTGAATATTGGGCAGCGTGATGTTTTGCAATGCCGCTCCACCAATGACGGCATTGCTGTAAACGCCCACATCCGACAAGGAGTCGCCCAATGAGTAAATGTTTTTAAACTCCACTGAACCGGCATGTGCATTTAAACTGATTAATGCTGCTGCCGCAGTAATGCTTAGTGCATATTTTTTCATAACATACTCCTTGGTTATTAAGAAGTATATTAATTCCGGCTCAAATGAAATTGAAACAGTATTTACCCGTGTGATTAAATAAGTTAATTAAAAAACTATTTATGTATAAATATGCATATTAAATTATCAAGTATTTTATTGCTTGTAGTTTTTCCTATTGTATTCGGTAATGGCAACACAATGGGCACTGGCAACCATCTGGCAAGATGGGATGGCTAGGTGTCGCATCCCGGATGATCGTAAGGACGTTTTACAAACAAATGCGGATGCGACACCTACCTTCACTTCCCCGCTACAAAGCTCCCGCTCTTGCCCCCATGCTTTTCCAGCAGCGTGATGCCGGTCATGGTCATGCCCCGGTCTACCGCTTTGCACATGTCATAAATGGTGAGCAAGGCGACCTGCACGGCGGTCAGGGCTTCCATTTCCACCCCGGTTTGGCCAATGGTTTCGGCTGTGGCGGTGCAGACAATGGCATTCTCTTCAGAGCGAACCTCAAAATCCACGGCCACGCGGGTCAAGCCGATGGGGTGGCAAAGCGGAATCAGATCGCTGGTTTTTTTGGCCCCCTGAATGCCGGCAAT
>CAMDXR010000164.1 GCA_945877725.1 Limnohabitans sp. Rim8 | reverse complement strand
GCAACCTTGAGCACCTGCGTGTAAATCACGGTGGTGGAACCGTCTGAATGGCCCAGCAACCCTTGTTCGACCTGACACGCTTCGGCAGGTATTGTAAGTTTGGCTCGCGATCCCGGTGATCTGTTATGCTTGTACAATTATTTGTACATGAGGATCGCCATGGATGCCATGACTTACAGCACTGCCCGAGCCAATTTGGCTAGTGTGATGAACCGTGTTTGCGAGGATCACGCGCCTCTTATCATCACCCGCAATGGTGAACAGTCTGTGGTGATGCTTTCGCTCGATGATTACAAAGCCTTGGAAGAAACGGCCTATCTGCTGCGAACACCTGCCAATGCGCGTCGCCTGCTTGCTTCTATGGCACAGCTCAATGCAGGGCAGGCCTTTGAGCACGAGTTGATCAAGTGAAGCTGGTGTTTGTCGAGCTGGCCTGGGAAGATTACCTCCACTGGCAAAAGCAAGACCGTAAGCTGATGGAACGCATCAATAAGTTGATGCAAGCCACAATCCGAGAGCCCTATGTGGGCATTGGCAAGCCCGAGCCTTTGAAGCATGCACTTTCCGGTTTTTGGTCGCGCCGCATCAACGACGAGCACCGCATGGTGTACCGCGTCACGGACCATCAACTGGAGATTGCCCAACTCAGGTTCTATTACTGAGTAAGATCACCCCCTATGAACTGGCTCGATCAAATCAAATGGGACGACAAAGGCTTGGTGCCGGTCATTGCCCAAGAAAAAGACACCGGCGATGTGCTGATGTTTGCTTGGATGAACCGCGAGGCGCTGCAAAAAACAGCCGAACTCAAGCGGGCGGTGTATTTCAGCCGCTCGCGCAACAAACTTTGGTTCAAAGGTGAAGAATCAGGCCATGTGCAAACCGTGCACGACATTCGCATGGACTGTGACAACGATGTGGTGCTGCTGAAAGTCACGCAATTGGGCCACGAGCCGGGCATTGCTTGTCACACGGGGCGGCACAGTTGCTTTTTTCAGAGCTTGCAGCCCGAAGGCTGGCAGGCTGTTGATCCGGTCTTGAAAGACCCAGAAACCATTTATAAGTGATCACCATGAGCGCAACGTCCCACATGATCCCCAGCACAGACGACACCTTGACCCGCTTGGCGGCCATCATTGAAAGCCGCAAAGTGGCCAATGGCGGTGACCCTGAAAAAAGCTATGTCGCCCGCTTGCTGCACAAAGGCCCGGATGCCTTTTTGAAGAAAATTGGCGAAGAAGCCACTGAAACCGTGATGGCCGCCAAAGATGTGGACCACGGGGGCGATGCCGCCAAGCTGGTTTACGAGGTGGCCGATTTGTGGTTTCACAGCATGATCGCGTTGGCCCACTACGGGTTGTCGCCTGCCGATGTGGTCAACGAGCTGGCCCGGCGCGAAGGCCTGAGCGGTCTCGAAGAGAAAGCCCTGCGCAAGGCCACCGAGCGCGAGCGCCTGGGTGAATAAGCCATGACCGAACAGACCTTGGACGACAACACCCACACCATCAGCTGGGTCAGCTACATCTTGCATTTGGTGGTGGCGGTCAGTGCCATCGTCCCTGGGGCGCAAATGGGGCCGGTGTTGTTGGTGGTGGCATTGGTCCTTGATCTGGTCAAAAAAGGCGATGCCAGCGGCTGGGAGGCTACGCATTTCAGCTACCGCATCCGCACCGTACTTTGGGCCGCTTTGCTTTATTTGCTGACTTCGCCCCTGTGGTTTTTGTTTGTTTTTCCCGGATGGTTGGCCTGGGTGGCTATTTCCATCTGGTTTTTGTACCGCATTGTGCTGGGCATGGTGCGCCTGAACGGCCAGCGGCCCGTCACCAACGAATGACCCTCCAACTTCGATTTTGAGTTTCCAATGACAGACAACAACTGTATTTTTTGCAAAATCATCGCGGGCAAGATTCCGTCGCGCAAGGTGCACGAAGACGAACATGTGTTTGCCTTCCATGACATCAACCCGTGGGCTCCGGTGCATTTCCTGATCGTTCCCAAGCTGCACATCCCCTCCATGATGCAGTTGGCCCCGGAGCATGCCCAGCTGATGGGGCACATGATGACCCTGGCCCCTCAACTGGCCTTGCAGTCGGGTTGCAATCCGTATCCTGAGGGCGGTTTCCGCATCGTGGTCAATAACGGGATGGAAGGCGGACAAGAAGTACACCACCTGCACATGCATGTCATGGGCGGGCCTCGGCCTTGGCTGAGGGGTTAAACCAAGCTTGAAATCAAGCTGCAGGGCCTAAATCCTTGTCGGATCAAGGCAGATCGATTCCGGGGAGCGTCTCCCCTTAGAATCCCACAACAACGTTAGGAGATTTTCATGGGTTCATTTTCCATTTGGCACTGGTTGATCGTGCTTTTGATCGTGGTGATGGTTTTTGGTACAAAAAAGCTCAAAAACATGGGGTCCGATCTGGGTGGGGCTGTTAAAGGTTTCAAGGATGGCATGAAGGATGGCGGCACCAAACCCGATGAGGCTGCTGCGCCAGTCACTGGGCAGGTTGCAGCCCCTGCAGCGTCTGCGGCCTCTGAAAAGACCACCATCGATGTTGAAGCCAAGACCAAGTCTTGATGCCTAGAACGACCGATTGACAGACTGTGCTTGATTTAGGTATTTCGAAAATAGCGCTGATCGGCGTCGTGGCGTTGATCGTCATCGGCCCCGAAAAGCTGCCCAAGGTGGCCCGAACTTTGGGTGCCTTGCTGGGAAAAGCCCAGCGATATGTGGCCGATGTCAAAGCCGAGGTCAACCGGTCTATGGATCTGGAAGAGCTCAAAAAGATGAAAGAGTCCATGGAGACGGCCGCTCGAGATGTCGAGCAGTCGGTCCAGTCCACGGCCTCAGATTTTGAGAAAGACTGGGCAGAAACCACGGCGGGCTTGACCAGCAATCTGCCCGAACTCGAGACACCGCCTCCCAGCTACAAGAACCCGGACAAAAACTGGCGTCTCAAGCGGGGTGCCGTCCCGCAGTGGTACAAGGCCCGGTCGGGGGTACGCACCAAAGCCCTTTCTGGGGCTGCCCGAGTTGCCCGTTACCGTCCCAAGTCCCTCAAAACCCTGTGATGACTCCGCACGCTGTGTGCCCGTTGTCCAACCCCACTCGCCATGTCTGATTCCAATTCCAAGCCCGAAGACGAACTCGCCGGTTCTGAGCAGCCGTTTGTGGCGCATTTGATCGAGTTGCGTGACCGGCTACTTTGGGCCGTGGCGGCTGTGGCGATTGCGGCGGCAGCCTTGGCCCTTTATCCCGGCCCTGGAGAGCTTTACGACATTTTGGCGGCCCCCTTGATTGTTCATCTGCCCAAGGGCGCTACCCTGATCGCGACCTCGGTGATCTCGCCCTTCATGGTGCCGCTCAAGATTTTGCTGATGGCGTCTTTCTTGATTGCTTTGCCTGTGGTGCTTTACCAGGTTTGGGCCTTTATAGCTCCCGGCTTGTATGCCCACGAAAAGAAACTGGTCATGCCTTTGGTGGTGTCCAGTACCTTGCTTTTTTTCATTGGAGTGGCGTTTTGCTACTTCTTTGTTTTTGGACAGGTCTTCAGTTTTATTCAAAGTTTTGCGCCCAAAAGCATCACGGCGGCACCTGACATTGAGGCGTATTTGAGCTTTGTGTTGACCATGTTCTTGGCCTTTGGTTTGGCGTTTGAGGTGCCTGTGGCGGTGGTGGTGCTGGCCCGCATGGGGGTCGTCACCGTGCAAAAGTTGAAGGATTTCAGGGGCTACTTTGTGGTGCTGGCCTTTGTAATTGCCGCCGTAGTGACCCCGCCTGACGTGGTTTCGCAATTGGCTCTGGCGATCCCGATGTGCCTGCTTTATGAGTTGGGCATCTGGGCTTCACAGATCTTCATTAAGCACACGCAGCCACCGGCAGACCCTGAAGACACAGTTTGACCGCAGAGCGACATCAAAAAAAGAGGCCTGTGAGCCTCTTTTTTGTGTCTGAAATGCGGCTTTCGCCCTTAACTGCGTGAGGCTCTTGGCTCAGCGCCGGACTTTTTTGGCAACTGGCCGCTCGGCAGGGGTCAATTGCAGCTTCACTTCCCCTTGCCGCCGCCAGATGTTGACCTCGGCCGATACGCCGGGTTGCAGGCTGGCCACCTGGGTCAATAATTCTGCGACGTTGCGCACGGATTTACCCGCCACTTTGACGATGACATCGCCCGGGCGTATACCTGCATTGGCGGCTGGCCCGTTTTGCAGCACACCTGTAATCACAACGCCGAGCGGCAAAGCCTGCCCGGCACTTGGCAGCTGGAAGCTTTCTGCCAATTCGGGGCTCATGTCTTGTGGTTCCACGCCGATCCAGCCGCGAATGACCTTGCCGTTTTTCAACAAATCCTGCATGACTTGCTGGGCCGTAGAAATTGGGATGGCAAAGCCAATGCCCATGCTGCCACCCGAGCGGGAATAAATGGCGGTGTTGATGCCCATCAAGTTGCCATTGACATCCACCAAGGCACCGCCCGAGTTGCCAGGATTGATCGCAGCATCGGTCTGGATGAAGTTTTCGAAGGTGTTGATGCCCAGTTGGCTGCGCCCCAAAGCGCTGACAATGCCGGAGGTGACCGTTTGGCCCACCCCGAATGGGTTGCCAATGGCCAGCACCACATCGCCTACTTGCAGCTCTTGGGTTTGCCCCAGCACGATGACCGGCAATTTGTCGAGCTTGATTTTGAGCAGGGCCAAGTCGGTGTCAGGGTCTGTACCGATCACTTTGGCCACCGTGCGACGGCCATCGGCCAAGACCACTTCAATGTCGTCAGCGTCTTCAATGACGTGGTTGTTCGTCAAGATGTGGCCTTCAGGGCTCACGATGACGCCGCTGCCCAGCCCTGAAGGATTTTGTTCTTCTTGTTCCCCGTAGAAAAATTTGAACCAAGGGTCCTGGTTCTGCGGGTTCTTGGATTTGGCCTTGCTGGTGTTGATGCTGACCACGGCGGGCGCTGCGAGTCGGGCGGGTGCGCTCAAACTGCCTGCAGGTCGGTTCAGGGGCGAGCTGGGTGGGGCTTGAATCAGGGTCATGCCATCGGCCGATCGTTTGGCGCTGCGCAACCACTCGGGTTGAAGGGTGGCCACGACAAACCAGACAGCCAGCAAAACTGTCACCCATTGCGAAAAAAGAAGCCAATAACGTTTCATGTTGTGGATTGTCCTTGATTCGGCCGCCAAGCTCCGGGGTGTAGATCGAGATCCTTCACCCGGGCATTGCGCCACAATAGCTGTCCCAAGACAGAAAGCCGCCGCCAATGACCACTGCCAAAACCCTGGGACAAGCCTTTGATTTGCTGCTCCAGCCCGAAAAATTCCGCGATTACGGCCCCAATGGCCTGCAAGTGGAAGGGGACCGTGAGATCAAGCTGATCGTCAGCGGCGTCACGGCCAGTCGCGCCCTGATTGAGGCCGCCATCGCCGCGCAGGCCGATGCCATTTTTGTCCACCATGGCCTCTTTTGGCGCGGTCAGGATGGGCGCATTACCGGCTGGATGCGCGATCGTTTGCGCCTGTTGCTAAACCATGGCATTCACCTGTTTGCCTACCATTTGCCGCTGGATGCTCATCCCGAGTGGGGCAACAACGCCCAACTGGCCAAGGTGTTGGGCTTGCACACCGAGGGGCGTTTTGGCGAGCAAGACTTGGGTTTTATGGGCTCAGGGACCGACCCTTGGGCCGGGCCTCAGGTGCTGGCCGATCATGTGGCGGCTGTCTTGGGTCGCCCTGTGACCTGCGTGGGGACCCCCGGTAAAGAGGTGCGTCGTGTGGCCTGGTGCACGGGCGGTGCGCAAAACTATTTTGAAGCCGCCATTGCCCAGGGCGTGGATGCTTTCATCACCGGTGAAATTTCGGAGCCGCAAGCGCATTTGGCCAGAGAGACCGGCGTGGCCTTTTTGGCTTGTGGACACCACGCCAGTGAGCGTTATGGTGCCCCTGCTGTGGCAGGGCGGGTGGCCAAAGATTTGGGTTTGGAACATCGCTTCATCGACATTGACAACCCGGCCTGAGGCAACTCTGCATGACTTTTGAAACTGATCGGTTGATTCCGAAAATCCAGCAAGCCATTGCCATCACCCCAGGAGATCCTTGTGGCATTGGCCCTGAAATCATCGCCCGCGCTTGGTGTCAGGCGCCGCGTCTGACCCAGGGGTGTTTTGTGGCCGGCGATGTCGGCTTGATGCGCCGCGCCATGGCACTGGTCCAATCTGTGCCCGCGTTTCCGGTGGTCGAAATTGAATCTCCATTTGAGGCCATGAACGTGCCACCGAATAGCCTCCCGGTGTTGCAAGTGGTGCCCGAGGCCCCCGTTTTGCCTTGGGGTGTGGTGGATGCCCGAGCCGGGCAATTGGCAGGCGAATGCGTGGTGTGGGCCACCCGAGCTGCTTTGCGGGGCGATGTGGCGGCCTTGGTCACAGCCCCTTTGCACAAAGAAGCGCTTCATGCAGCTGGCGCACCCTATCAGCAATACCCCGGGCACACCGAGCTGTTGCAAGCAGAGGCGGCGCATCATATCGGGCTGTCGATTGCCCAAATGCCGGTGCGCATGATGTTGGCCAACGACGAGTTGCGCACCGTGTTGGTCAGCATTCATGTGTCTTTAAGGGAGGCGCTGGAGGCCATCACAATCGATCGGGTGTTGCAAACTCTGCGCATCACCGATGTGGCTTTGACCCGGATTTTGGGACATCGCCCCCGCATCGCTGTGGCAGGCGTCAACCCGCATGCGGGAGAAGGGGGATTGTTTGGTCATGAAGAAATCGAGGTGCTGCAACCCTGTTTGGCCATTGCAAAGCAGGAGGGCTTGGATGTGCATGGCCCTTTTGCCCCCGATACGGTGTTCATGCGGGCACGCCAGCAGACCAATGGGCAGCGCGAATTTGATGTGGTTATTGCCATGTACCACGACCAGGGTCTGATTCCGGTCAAATACTTGGGGGTAGAGCAAGGGGTCAATGTGACCTTGGGTTTGCCCTTGATTCGAACCAGCCCGGACCACGGGACCGCCTTCGACGTGGCGGGCAAAGGCATAGCCGATGCCCGCAGCATGTTGCAGGCCATTCACTTAGCCCGTCAAATGGTCAGCTGAACGG
>CAMDXR010000163.1 GCA_945877725.1 Limnohabitans sp. Rim8 | reverse complement strand
TGGCGATGGCGATGGATGGCGTAAGAACAATAAAGGGTTGTGATGTTTCGAAGTTTTTTTCTTTCTCGCCGCTGGGCCTTGTGGGCTTGGGGTGGTTTGTTGGTTTTGGTGGCAATCGTGTTCATCACGGTGCAGCAAACCGTGCGCCTGAACACTTGGTATGGGCAGTTTTACGACTTGCTGCAAAAACCAGAACAAGCCGGTGGCTTGGCGATGTTCTGGGGCTTCATGCAGCAATTCGCCTGGATTGCATTTCCCTACATGCTGTTGCGCAGTCTGGAAACCTATCTGGCCTCGCACTACGCTTTTCGCTGGCGGCAGGCCATGACCGAGGTGTATTTGCCACGTTGGCAGCGCACTGCCGAAACGGTAGAGGGAGCCTCGCAACGCATTCAAGAGGACTGCATGCGTTTTGCTCGGCAAACCGAAAACTTGGGTTTGGGGCTGGTTCGGGCGGTGTTGACCTTGGTGTCCTTCATTCCCATTTTGTGGGCTTTGTCCAAGGGCATGGCCATCGCGTGGCTGCAGTTTGAGGGTTCGTTGTTTTGGGTGGCCTTGGTCACGGCTTTGGGCGGCACTGTTTTGTCGTGGTTTGTGGGCTATCGCCTGCCCGGCTTGGAGTACAACAACCAAAGGACAGAGGCCGCACTGCGCAAAGACCTGGTTTATGCCGAAGACGAGCGCAGCCGCATGGATTTACCCCATGTGATGAGCCTGTTCACAGGGGTGCGCTTGAACAATTTCAGGTTGTTCAACCATTACGCTTATTTCAATTTATGGAGCAATTTTTACAGCCAAACCATGGTCATTTTTCCTTACCTGCTGATGGGCCCTTCGCTGTTTACGGGTTTGATCACGCTGGGCGTGATTCAGCAGGTCAGCAATGCGTTTGGCAAGGTGAACGAAGCCTTTTCTTACCTGATAGAGCGCTGGACCGACATCACTGAGTTGCGTTCTATTTACAAACGTCTGACCGAGTTCGAAAAAGCCTTGGCCTGAAGGTTTTAAAGTATCTGGGTTTTCACTGCCCGATTGTCCTGGCCGGGCTTTCAGCACAGGTTAAATTCTGTTTCTTTTGAGGAGTTGTTGTGTCCCATACCGTGCGTTTTCAACGCGTTTTTCGCGCCCCACCCGAGCGAGTGTTTCGCGCTTTTGTTGACCCGGATGCCATGGTCAAGTGGTTGCCACCGCATGGCTTCACAGGCCGTGTTCATGAGATAGATGCCCGTCTGGGAGGGCAATATCGCATGTCATTTACCAATATAAGCAACGGGCAGTCGCACAGTTTCGGGGGCACTTATCTGGAGTTTCTACCGGGGGAGGTGCTGAGCCATACCGACAGCTTTGACGACCCCGGCTTGCCCGGTCAGATGGTCACCCGCATCACATTCAAGGCTGTTTCGGTGGGCACCGAGGTGAACATTGAGCAATCAGGTATTCCCGAGATGATTCCCCCTGAGGCTTGTTGCCTGGGTTGGCAAGAGTCTTTGCAATTGTTGGCGCTGCTGATAGAGGCAGAAATTCCGGGCTGATCCGGATCAATTTGACGCGGGCACCTCGTTTGATGCATTGGGACCGAGTTCGCTGAGCGATTTCAGAGCTTCAGTGTCGGTGCGGTACATCCTCAAGAAAGGCCCATCGTTCAGTTCTCCAGCCCGTCGCAGGGCCGTTTCTACCGGCAGTTTGAGGCCACTGATGTGCAGGCTAATGCCCCGGTTACTCAGTTGCCGGTGTAACTGACCAAAGGTTTCCACCCCGGTCGCATCGACCCGGTTAATGGGTTGGGCGAACAAGCACACATGTTTGACATCGGGGTGAAGAGCCAAGTGGTCTGTGATGGCGCGTTCAAAACCGCTGGCCGCTGCAAAATCCAGCTCCGCATCCAGGCGCAGCGCGTAGACATGGGCGGCCAATGCGGGCAGTTTCCATTGGTGGCGGTCGCGCAGACTGCCATCCGGGTGCAGCCCGACTTCAATGACTCTAGGGTGCAATCGGGTGTGCAAAAAGTGGCTCAAACCGACCAGCACCCCGGTTAAAACACCCCAGTAAATACGAGGGGCCGTGAACAAGGTGATGGCAAAGGTGACACCAGCCGTGAAGGTTTCAATCCGGTCAATGCGCCAAAGCTTGAGGAATTGTCGGGGTTGAAACAAGTTGAGCACCGCCACGATCACCGCCGCCGACATGACCGAGCGCGGTACAAATTGCAGCGCAGGCATTAAGAACAACAGTGCCAGCAGCACAAAACCCACCGAGGCCACCACCGCCCAGCCAGAGCGGGCACCCGAATAAAGCATCAGTGCCGAGCGAGAAAAAGAGGTGCTGGTGGCAAAACTGCCCGAAAACGCCGAGGCTATTTTGGCCAAGCCCTGGCTGAAAAGTTCGGTGCTGTCGTCCCAGCGTTTGCCGTCGCGCTGACATTCAATGCGGGCGCTGGAGGCGGTTTCGAGAAAGCTGACCAATGCAATCACCATGGCGGGCACCCACAACTGGTTCAACATCTCGAGGCCGGGCCACTGGGGCAGGTAAAAATCGGGCAAACCAGAGGGCAACAATCCAACCAGCGCACCGTGCGCCTGGTAATCCACCGCATAAGCCACAACCGAGGCGACCCCCATGACGATCATGATGCCGGGCCAGCGGGGTTTGTAATGGCGCAGCAGCAACAGCGCTGCCAGACTGGTTAAACCAAACCAGGCAGGCCATCCGGTCAGCCAGTCGAATCCGTTAGAGACATCCCAACTCCAGGCTTTGATGCCCAGCAAGCCGGGGATTTGTGAGGCCATGATGAGCAGGGAGGCAGCTTGGGTAAAACCCATCATCACGGGGGCGCTGACCAAGTTGATCAGCCACCCGTAATTGCCCAAGCCCAGCAGCAATTGAATGGCCCCCGAAAGCAAGGCCAGCCAGACGGCCAGCGAGACCCATTGCGCTGAGCCTGGCTCGGCCATGCCCGTCAGAGAAGCGCTGATGAGGACACAAGTGAGGGCGGCCGGACCGATAGACAAGCGGTTGGCACTGCCAAACAGCACGGCCAAGAGCGCCGGAATCAGGCAGGTGTAGAGGCCGGTGACCAAGGGCATGCCGGCAAGTCCGGCATAAGCTACGGCTTGGGGAATCATGACCAAGGCCACCGTCAGACCTGCCAACACCTCGGTGCGCAGCAATGCGGCGGTGAGGCGCGGCCAGTGGCGAAAGGTCAAAAAACGTTGCAAATAAGCCATGCCTGATCTTATCCGGCCTTTGAGGGTTTGCCCCTTCAGCGCTGCGGCATGTCTTTGACCGAGTAGCCCAAGCTGACGGACGCGTCCTCAGGTATGGCGGGGACGCTCGCGTCCCAGGCCTCCCAAGCCGTGCGCATTTCAGCCAAGCGCTCAGGCTGGCGCTGCCCCAAGTTGGCCCGCTCGCGCTCGTCTGCCAGCAGGTTGAAAAGGTAATCGTTGCCATCCACCCGCAGGTATTTGTAGTCACCCAAGCGCAGGGCCCGTTGACCTCTGTGGTTCATGCGCCAATACAGGGGGCGGTCAAACGCATGCTTGGCGTTTTGCAGCACGGACGTCAGAGATACACCATCGAAAGGCAGATCAGCTGCAGATTCAGCCCCGGCCAACTCAATCATCGTGGCAGACCAATCCATGGTCATGCAGTGCTGGGCCGAGGTGCTTCCGGCGGCAATGACTTGGGGCCAATGGGCGATCCAGGGCACCCGTATGCCCCCTTCGGTCAGGTCCATCTTGCCACCCACCAAGGGCCAGTTGTCGCTGAAGCGTTCGCCCCCGTTGTCGCTGGTAAAGACGATCAAGGTGTTGTCAATTTGGCCGGTTTTTTTCAGCGCCTCGATGACCCAGCCAATGCCTTCGTCCATGTGGTGAATCATGCGCTGGTAGGTGTGAATATTGCCCCCGTGCAGATGGAACAGGTTGTGTTTAACCTCTGCTGCCAGGGCGTGGTCTTCGCGCGTTTCCCAGGGCCAGTGAGGCGCGGTGTAGTGCAGGCTTAAAAAGAACGGCGTGCCCTGCTTGGCACCCGGGGCCATGCGCTCCACAAAATCCACGGCTTTGTGCGAGAGCAGATCGGTCAGGTAGCCCTCTTCGTGCTTTTCTTCTTCGCCGCTGTACAGGTCGTGGGTGCCGTTGTTGCTGGCGTGGCTAAAGTAATCGACCCCGCCCGACATGGGGCCGAAGAATTCTTCGTAGCCTGATTTGAGCGGGCTGAAATGGGGAGGGTAGCCCAAGTGCCATTTGCCAATCAGTGCCGTTCGGTATCCTTTGGCCTTGAGCAAAGACGGCAGTGTCGGGTGCTCGGGGGGCAGACCCAACACCGCGCTGCCTTTGCTTTTGCTGTTGATGGGCTCATCCGCGCCGCCGCGCAGCCGGTATTGGTAACGCCCGGTCATGAGTGCAAAACGGGTCGGCGAACAAACCGGGGAGTTGGCGTAGCCCTGCGTGAACTTGATACCGCCAGCGGCCAATTGGTCCAAAACAGGCGAGACGGGTCCAAACTTGGCAGGTCGGCCGCCGTAGCAGCCCAGGTCGGCAAAGCCAAGGTCGTCGGCCACGATGAAGATGATGTTGGGGCGCTGGGTCATGTAAATGGGCAATGAATATCAAAAGGTGTGCGTGCGTCAATCGACCTTCATGCCGGTGGCCCGGATGATGCGGCCATAGCGGTTGGACAATTGTTGCAGTCGTTTGTTGGCAGCCGAACCGGTCAGGCCTTCGTAGGCCATGTCCAGTTCTTTCAGGCGGTTTTGCAGTTCTGGCCGGGCCATGGCCCCCAAAATCGCTTGGGACAAGCTTTGCATCAAGGGCTCCGGGGTATTGCCCGGGACCATGACCACGTAAGACACTTCGCTTTCCAGATCGCGCAGCCCCAGTTCGGCCACGGTGGGCACTTCGGGGGCCAGTGGGGAGCGCTGTCGACTGGTCACGGCCAGGGCATTGATTTTTCCGCCTTTAACTTGCGGCAGCATGCCGGGTGTTGCCAGAGTGCCACCGTCCACTTCGCCAGAGACCACCGACATCACTGCAGGTGAATTGCCACGGTAAGGGATGTGAATCAGGCGTGTGCCTGCAGACTCATTGATCATGTTGACCCACAAATGGCCAGGCGAACCATTGCCCCCCGAGCTGAAGTTGAGGTTGCGCAGGCGTGCGGCTTGTAAAAGGTCTTTGACTGACTTGAAACCGGTGCCGGGGTGAACACCCAGCAGCAGGCCCGAGCTGGAGAGGATGACCAGCGGTTTCAGGTCGTCTTCTTTAAAAGGCATGCTTTTGTAAATGTGTGGGTTGATGGTGTGGGTGGTGTCGATGCCCCACAACAGGGTGTGGCCATCGGGCGCTGATTTGGCTACCAAATCGGCCCCCACCATGCCAGCGGCCCCGGGTTTGTTATCAATCACAAAGGGCTGGTTGAATTGCTTTTGCAGCACATCGCCCACAGCGCGCGCCAAGATGTCGGACGGCCCTCCTGCAGGCCAGCTGTTGACGAACTTGACCGGTTTTTGTGGCCAGGCTGCGTTTTGGGCCATGGCCGAAGAGATGACCAACAGGCTCAGGCCGATCAGCACACTGGCGCGGCGAAGTGGGGCGTACATACAAGTCTCCAAAGTGGGTTTTAGAGGGGTATCAGTCCAGCTGCACGCCGGTGGCTTTGATGGGTTTTTCCCAACGGGCGAGGTCGGCTTTTTGTGCGGCAGCCAATTCGGCTGAGCTAGACCCAATCGGCTCGTAGCCGAGCTTGAGCATCTTGTCTTTCATGCCCGGTTCTCGGGCAATTTTCATCATGGCTTTTTCGAGGCGGTTGAGTGCCTCTCCCTTCAGGCCTGCCGGGCCGTACATGGCAAACCAGGCCGTGGCATCCATGTTGATGCCCGATTCCTTCAGGGTCGGGACTTCAGGCACCTGCGGGTCGCGTTTCAA
The DNA here is from genome assembly GCA_945877725.1 of Limnohabitans sp. Rim8. Lineage (GTDB taxonomy): Bacteria > Pseudomonadota > Gammaproteobacteria > Burkholderiales > Burkholderiaceae_C > Limnohabitans_A. Next base: position 1,199 of record CAMDXR010000163.1, on the reverse strand, counting down.
GCCAGTAACGGCAATGATGCGCACTTTGCCAGCACGGTGTAATTCGGCTGTTTCGGACACCACATCAAATTTGTACCCAATGTGGCCACCCAACAAAGCGTTGTTGGCCGGCGCACCCCCTTGAAAAGGCACATGGTTGAGGCTAATGCCGGCCGATTGTTCCATCAGCACACCCATGAAGTGCGGCAAGGTGCCTGCACCCGGGGTGCCGTAACTGGCCGTACCCGGGTCACTCTTGGCTTTGGACACCATTTCGCTCACGGTCTTCACGTTGCTGGCCGGCCCCGAGACCACACCAAACTGGAAGCGGGCAATTTGCGAAACAGGGGTGAAGTCTGTCACAGCGTCATAGTCGAGTTTTTTATAGACATGCGGGAACAGCACCATAGGGCCGCTGGGCAGCACGATCACGGTTTGGCCATCGGGTTTGGCAACTTTCATCGCATTCAGCGCAATGCGGCCTCCGGCTCCGGCTTTGTTTTCCACAACAATGGTGCCAAAGTCGTCGCGCAGCGCGTCGGCCACCATGCGGGCCAATACATCAGCAGAGCCCCCCGGCGGAAAACCCACCACGATCTTGAGCGGAGGTTTGTCTTGTGCCTGCAGGCTGGGTGAAAGCGCAGAAAAGGTCGCCAGAACAAGCGCGGAGATGGCCCAGATGTGGCGTTTGATCGGGCTTTGAAAGAGCCGTCCAGTCGTTTGCAGTGGATTCATCAAGTTCTCCAAAAATTGGGGGGGTGAAAGCCAAACGGTTGAAAATTCCAATTTAAAGCCAATATAGTGTCTCTTACATCAATTGATCTAATCAACTATTCCCCCTGAAAACCCTGATGCCGCTTTCCCCGTCCCAACGTCTGACCTCCATCAATGACCTGCTTTTGTACCGGTTGGGTCGCTTGTCAAGTGTGGCCGGGGCCATGGTGGTGCGCTTGTGCGAGGGGGGTTATGGCATCACTCGTCGCGAATGGGGTGTGGTGGCGCAGTTGTATGAAAACGGCAGTTTGCCGCCATCTGAGTTGGCCACCCTGATGCAACGTGACCGCGCCCGCACCTCGCGCACCCTGACCTCTTTGGTGCACAAAAAACTGGTGCTGCGCACCACGCCCGCCCATGACCGTCGCAGCGCAAGCGTCGAACTGAGCCCAAAGGGTGTGCAGCTTTATGAGGCCCTGATGCCGCAAATACAAGTCATCAACAGC
>CAMDXR010000162.1 GCA_945877725.1 Limnohabitans sp. Rim8 | reverse complement strand
TGCGCAGGCGGCGTTTTTGGGCCTCGGCCATGAACACATCCACCGATTCGGGGTGCGCGGTGGCAAAGCACAGCGCCGTGGTCACGCCGTGTCGCATCAACTCATCCAGGAAGAAGTGGCTGACTTCCTGGGCATAGCCGGGCGATGCCAATTGTTTTTCGTGCGGAAAAGTGTAGTGCTCTAGCCAGGGCAACAGGCCGTCAGCGGGTGATCCGATGACATCGGTTTGGGGGTAGTGGGTGTGCAAATCAACAAAACCCGGCGCTATGCACAGGCCAGGCCAATGCGTGATGGGAAGATCGGGGTGGTGCCGGGCCAATTGGGCGCGCACTTCGCGGTAAGGGCCTATGGCCACCACAAGCACCACGCCGTCGGCATTTTGGCCGGTGACCAATAAGCCATCGGTTTCGTTACGCACCTTGGGGATTTGCGGGTCGGGAAACCACAGCAGGTCAGCGCGCCAAGCGTGCAAATTTGAAAATGCTGAGAGTGAGAGGTCGGTCATCAGGAAAACAAGGAGGTCAATTAATCGGGATTAATTGGGATCTGACCCCGATTAAATCAGGATTGCGCCCAGCACGCGTTCGGGCGTGGCGGGGGTGTCGAGGTGGATGGGGGTGTTGCCTGGGCGGGTGGAGGCAATGGCATCGCGCAGCGCTTCATAGACGCTGATGGCCAACATGAAGGGGGGCTCGCCCACGGCTTTGCTGCCGCCCACGTTGTCTTCGCGGTTGGCTTCGTGCCACAGGTCGATGTTGAGTTGTGCGGGCATGTCGGTGGCCGTCGGAATTTTGTAGGTGCTGGCACCTTTGGTGAGCAGTTCGCCCTTGACGTTCCAGACCAGCTCTTCGGTGGTGAGCCAGCCTAGGCCTTGGGCAAAGCCGCCTTCAATCTGACCGATGTCGATCTCGGGGTGCAGTGAATGCCCCACGTCGTGCAGGATGTCGGTGCGCAACACGCGGTATTCCCCCGTCAGGGTGTCAATAGCCACTTCGCTGCAAGCAGCACCGTAGGCAAAGTAATAAAACGGTCGCCCGGTCAGGGTTTTGCGGTCGTAATGAATTTTGGGCGTGGCATAAAAACCATCGCTCCAGAGTTGCACGCGCTGGCTGTAGGCGTATTGCACGGCTTCGGAAAAGCTGCGGTTGCGGGCCGGACTGATGACTTGTCCTTGTTCAAAGCGCACCGATTCGGGCTTGCAGTCGTCATGCCGTGCAATGCAGCACGCGATGTTCTGGCGCACTTGCAAGGCAGCGTTTTCTGCGGCACGGCCATTCAGGTCGGTGCCGCTGGATGCGGCGGTGGCACTGGCGTTGGCCACTTGGTCGGTGTCGCTGGCGCTGGCGTGCACTTGGTCTGCGGGCAAGCCCAGCACACGGGCCACCAAGCCGCACACCTTGGTGTGCAGGCCTTGGCCCATTTCGGTGCCGCCGTGGTTCACGCGGACGCTGCCATCGGTGTAAACCGAGACCACGGCCCCGGCTTGATTGAATTGAGTGGCGGTGAAGCTGATACCGAACTTGACCGGGGTCAGGGCCAAGCCCTTTTTCAGTACCGTATGGTTGTCGTTCCAAGTGAGCAGGGCCTGGCGGCGGGCCCGATAGTCACAGCGTTCGGCCAGTTGCTGCATGAGAGCTTGCAAGATGTTGTCTTCCACCTTCATGCCATACGGGGTGGTGTCTCGTTCGCCAATGCCATACAAATTGGCCAGACGCACATCGAGTGCATCCAGCCCCAAGTGACGCGCCACATCGCCCATGACCGTTTCAATCAACAGAACACCTTGCGGGCCGCCAAAGCCGCGAAAAGCGGTGTGGCTTTGGGTGTGGGTTTTGCAGCGGTGCGAGGTGATGGCCAGATCGCTCAGGTAATAAGCGTTGTCGGTATGAAAAATGGCCCTGTCTGCCACCGGCCCGCTCAGGTCGGCGCTGTGACCACAGTGGACAAGCTGCACCGAATCGAGGCCCAAAACACGGCCCTTGTCGTCAAACCCCACTTGCCAGTCGTGGCTGAAGGGGTGGCGCTTGCCGGTGATCAGCATGTCGTCGCCCCGGTCCAGCCGCATCTTCACGGGGCGGCCGAATTTGTGCGCTGCCAATGCCGCCCAAACCGCCAAGTGGCCAGCCTGGGTCTCTTTGCCGCCAAAACCACCCCCCATGCGACGGCACACCACGCGCACTTGCGACAACGGAATGTGCAGCGCATGGGCCACCCAATGCTGTACTTCTCCCGGGTGCTGGGTGCTGCAGTGGATTAACCAGTGTCCGTTTTCTTGCGGAATGGCATAAGCGATCTGGCTTTCAAGATAAAAGTGCTCTTGCGCCCCAATGTCCAGTGTGCCTTGCAAGCGGTGAGCTGCGGTGGCCAACGCGCCCTGCACGTCACCGCGTTGCACCGTCACCTTGGGCAGAACAAAGCTGTTGGCTTGCAAGGCTTGCCGCGCATTCAGCAAGGGCGTTTGCGCTGTGGCTTGAACGCGCATTTGGCGTGCGGCCTTTCGTGCTTGCGAGTGGCTGCGAGCAATGACCAAGCCCATGACTTGCCCCACATGCATAAGATGCGTTCCGGCGAATACCGGTTCGTCGTGCACAAAGGTGGCCAACAGCGGGTCACCTGGAATGTCTTCGGGTGTCACTACCCCCACCACACCCGGCGCGTTCAGTGTCGCATGCGGGTCTAGGCTGTGAAGCTGGGCATTGGCCAATGGGCTCATCAGGGGGGCGGCATGGAGCGTGCCCTCGACCAGGGGCAAGTCGTCAATGTATTGGGCGCGCCCTTGCACTTGGGCCGATGCGCTTTCATGAAAGCGGGGCTGGCTGAGGTTCGAAGGCTCCAGAGAAGATGGCTTTAACAGCGTCATGACAAGTCCTCCAGTCGCACAACTGTGCTGCCTGTGCTCTCTAGCCAGGCGCGGCGCAACAGCTGACCCAGCAGATTGCGTCGGTACGCGGCGCTGGCGCGTAAATCATCCAGCGGTGAAAACTCTTGGCGTATAGCCATTTGGGCTTGTTCCAATGTGGCTTCGTTCCATACTTTGCCGCGCAGGGCGGCTTCGGTTTGCAGCGCCCGAACGGGTGTGGCGGCCACGCCCCCGGTCCCGATGCACACGTCCAAAATACGATCCCCATTGAGGTGCAATTGCACCACCAGGCACACGGCCGAAATGTCGTCTTCGATCCGTTTGGATACTTTGTAAGCGCCCAACCACTCTGGTGCGCTTTTTTTGGAATGGGGCCGTGGCACCACGATCCAGCCCAAGACCTCGTCCGGGCGCATTCGGCTTTGCCGATAGCCGGTATAAAACTGATCCATCGGCACATGGCGGTGATGCATGCGGCCTTTTCTCCAGGCCAGCAGCACCACTTGGGCACCCAGGGCCAGCAGCAAGGGCATGCTGTCGCCAATCGGGGAGCCGTTGGCCACATTGCCGCCCAGCGTGCCGGACTGGCGCACAGGCCAGCCCGCAAAGCGTTCACCAAAGGGGCCAATCACCGGGCGGTCTTGCGCCAGAGCGTCAAAGGCGTCTTGCAAATTAACGGCTGCGCCGATCGCAATGTGCTTCGGGTAGCGCTCTATTTTTTGCAAGGCCTCGACCCGGGTCAGGTCAATGATGTTTGGCATTGACCGCAAGCCCTGGGTAAGCCAAAGCCCGGCATCGGTGGCTCCGGCGATCAATTGCGCCTGAGGCTTCCGGGCTCGGGCTTGCAGCAAGCCAGTGAGGGTGGTGGGGCGCGAATAAGTCGGGTGGGCTTGCGCTGTGGCTTTCAGATCTTGCAAGGCCGAGACAATGGGCCCCTCTTGAATGGCGTGCCCGGTTTGAGCCTGCATTTGGCAAGCCGCCTGCACGATCGGGCGGTAGCCCGTGCAACGGCACAGGTTACCCGACAAGGCTTGCTGCGCCGTGTGCGTGTCTACGCTTTGGCCCTGCGCCACGGTGCGCTGGTAAAGCGCAAACAGGCTCATGACAAAACCGGGCGTGCAAAAACCGCATTGCGAGCCGTGGCAATCCACCAGGCTGCGCTGCACAGGATGCAGCTCTCCGTCGGGCTTGGCCAAGTCAGCGGCAGTCCACAGGGCCCGTCCGTCGATGGCGTGGGCGGGCTTGATGCAACTGTTGACGGCCCGGTACTGCAATTGATCCCCCACCGCCTCGGCCACCACCACCGTGCAAGCGCCACAGTCACCCGCAGCGCAGCCTTCTTTGGTGGCGCTGAGGCGCAGGTCTTCACGCAACAGGTCCAGCAGGGTGCGATCTGGTGGTACATTGCCGAGATTCATGACTTGACCGCGATGCCAGAAGCGCAATGCACTGGACTGAAGCGGCGCAGATTTCAGAGGAGAGACAAGCGTTTTTGACATGGCAAAAGTGTTCAAAGGGTCGGCTGATCCTAGGACAAACCCGAAGCCCCTTCATGGGCCAATCGCCATAACGCTTATCTAAATATGGATATGAAGCAAGCGCATCTTTTCGACAAGATCGATCTTCAACTTATCCGGACGCTTCATACCTTGTTAATCGAACGCAGTGTTTCCAAAACCGCCATGCGCCTGGGCCAGCAACAACCCGCTGTGTCGGTGGCGCTCAAACGCCTTCGGGAGCTGACGGGAGACCCGATTTTGGTGCGTTCGGGCACTGGCATGGTGCCCACGGATGTCGGTTTGCAGATGTTGGGGCCGGTGACGCATATCTTGCAGGCGGCTGAAAGCCTGTTTTCTCCGGTCCGGGCTTTTGACCCGGCCGATGCCAGCGAGACTTTCCGCATTGCCGCCAGTGACACGCTGGACCCCTTGTTTCTGCCCTCGCTCATGGCCCGCATCAAATCTCTTGCGCCAGGCTGTCGGATGGAGGTGCATGCGCTGTCTGCCCAAGCCCAATATGCGCAAGATTTAGGGCAGGGCCTGATTGATGTGGTCATTGGCAATTGGGCCCAACCCAGCGAAGAGCTGCACCGAGCCCAACTCTTTGAAGACGAAGTGATGTGCCTGGTGAGTCAGAAGCACCCGGCCGTCCGGCGCGGTTGGACCCTTGAAGACTGGTTGGCTTGTGAGCACATTGCGCCCACAGCGGCTTATCCTGGATGGCGCGGCGTGATAGACGAACACCTAGACCGTTTGGCGCTTGTGCGCAACATCACGGCACGTTGTGCCCACTTTGGTTTGATGCCACGCATGGTGGCATCGAGTTTGCTTGTGTTGACGACGGGTAGGCAGTACTGTCAGCGGTTTTTGCATGGCCCTGAGGCGCTTCCCGGTCTGACATGGCTGCCCTGTCCCGTTGAATTTCCCAAAATGGTGTATTACCAGCTTTGGCACGAAAGAAGCCATGCTTCAGCTGCCGCCAAATGGTTGCGGGAACAGGTGAAAATAAGTGCTGCCCAATTGCCCCATCCCCAGACACACCCACAGACATGACCACTCCCCTGTTGTCTTTAACTGGCATTACCAAACGCTACCCGGGCGTGGTGGCCAACCAGAACGTGTCGCTGAACGTCCTGCCCGGGCAAGCCCATGCCGTGTTGGGTGAAAACGGCGCGGGCAAGTCCACGCTCATGAAAATCATCTACGGCTCGGTCAAGCCGGACGAAGGGCAGGTCTTTTTCAATGGCCAGGCGGTGCATATTCGCAACCCCCAAGAGGCACGCAAGCTGGGCATCAGCATGGTGTTTCAGCACTTCAGCCTGTTTGACACCCTGACCGTGGCCGAAAACGTCTGGCTGGGGCTGGACAAATCACTCACTTTGGCCGAGGTGACGCAACGCATTGTGGCCAAGGCCAGCGAATATGGCTTGGACCTGGAGCCCGATCGCCCGGTGCACACCTTGAGCGTGGGGGAGATGCAGCGGGTGGAGATCATTCGGGCCTTGCTGACCGAGCCCAAACTGCTGATTCTGGACGAGCCCACCTCGGTGTTGACGCCTCAGGCGGTGGACAAGTTGTTTGTCGTGCTCAATTTGTTGGTTAGCCAGGGTTGTAGTCTGCTTTACATCTCGCACAAACTGCATGAGATTCGTGCGCTGTGCAGCGCCTGTACGGTGCTGCGGGGCGGGCAGGTGACCGGGGTGTGCGACCCGCGCGAAGAGTCCAATGCCAGCCTGAGCCGCCTGATGATTGGCGCCGAGCCGCCTGCCTTGCAGCATGTGGCGCGCGAACCGGGCGAGGTGGTGCTTTCGGTCAAGGGCCTGAGCCTGACCCGGCAAGACCCGTTTGGCGTGGATTTGGAGGGCATTCACCTGCAAGTGCGCAGCGGCGAGGTGCTGGGTTTAGCGGGCGTGTCGGGCAATGGCCAAAAAGAATTGATGTGGGCCTTGTCAGGAGAAGACACCCGTGCAGGCCAGCAGTGCGGTGCAGACAGTGTGATGCTGTCGGGCCAGCCAGTGGCAGCTTTGGGGCCTGTGCCGCGCAGAAAAATGGGGCTGTATTTTGTGCCGGAAGAACGCTTGGGCCGGGGGGCAGTGCCCTCGCTCAGTCTGTCGCAAAACCTGTTGCTCACGCGCACCGAAGCCTTGGGGCAGGGTGGCTGGGTGCGCATGGGGGTCTTGGCCGATCAGGCGCGCGGCGTTATTGATCGCTTCAAGGTCAAGGCGGCAGGCCCGCAGGCCCCGGCGCAATCGCTGTCGGGTGGCAATTTGCAAAAATTCATTGTGGGCCGCGAAATCAGTGCCAATCCGGTGTTGTTGATCGTCTCGCAACCCACTTGGGGTGTGGATGTGGGGGCGGCGGCTCAAATCCGGGCAGAAATTTTGGCCTTGCGCGACGCCGGTTGCGCCGTGCTGGTGGTCAGCGAAGAGCTGGAAGAACTCTTTGAACTGTCTGACCGCATGCATGTGATCGCCAAAGGGCGCTTGTCGCCCTCGGTGGCGCGGGCAGAGGCCACGGTGGCGCGCATTGGTGAGTGGATGAGCGGGCTTTGGCCCCAAGAAGGGGCCACAGTAGCCACCGCACAGGAGGCGCAACATGCTGCGGCTTGAACCTCGGCCTCAGGCTTCTCGTTTGTGGACGTATGCCTCTCCCTTGTTGGCGTTGGTGCTGACCGTGTTGTTGGGCATCGCATTGTTCATGGCCTTGGGCAAAGACCCGGTGCGTGGTTTACAAATGTTCTTTTGGGAACCAGTCAAAACCCCTTATGCCCTGGGCGAG
>CAMDXR010000161.1 GCA_945877725.1 Limnohabitans sp. Rim8 | reverse complement strand
ATGACAGTGGCAATGTTCAAAGCCAATTTGGTGCCTGCGCATTGAACTTCAAGGTAAAGGGACTGTTTCACAAAATTGTCATCAAAATGACTTGATAGATTTCTAGAATGAGGGAAATCTATTAAAAACGCCATGGCTCATTCAAAAATTCTGATTTCATCGGGTGAAGAGATGGCGGGTCTATTGGACCGCGATCTCAGCATTCTGGCTTTCAACGAGCGGGTGCTGGATTGGGCACATCGTCCCGAAGTGCCTGTGTTGGAGCGTTTGCGCTATCTGTGCATTGTGTCGTCCAATCTGGATGAATTTTTTGAAGTCCGTGCAGAGCCGCATGTGATGGGCAGTTTGCAGGCTTTGAGTTCAGGCCAATACACCGAAAAAACCTTGACCGCCATTGCCGAGAGGACCAACGCCATGGTGGCGCGGCAATACGCGTTGTACAACGACGATTTGTTGCCCACCTTGCAGCGTCATGGGTATCGGATTTTGTCGCACGGCGAGCGCAATGCCGAACAGCGCCGCTGGGTGCGCAGTTACTTTCAGCGCGAAGTGCAGCCCTTGCTGGTGCCCGTTGGGCTGGACCCGGCACACCCCTTTCCCCAAGTGGCCAACAAATCGCTGAATTTCATTGTTCAGTTGTCCGGCAAGGATGCCTTTGGCCGCTCTAATGAAATCGCTATTGTCAAAGTGCCCCGGGTTTTGCCCAGACTGATTCCTTTGCCCGCACGCATCTGCGATGGCTCCACCGCGTTTGTCTTGCTCTCCAGTGTGATTCGAGCGCACTTAACAGAGTTGTTTACGGGCCGAGAGGTCGGCCAGTTTTCACAGTTCAGGGTCACCCGGCACTCTGACTTGGCGGTCGATGAAGACGAAATTGCCAATTTGCGCATGGCTTTGCGCCAAGGATTACAACACCGCCATTACGGCCAGGCGGTGCGTCTGGAGGTGTCTGCCAACTGCGCGCCCCGATTGGCCGAGTTTTTGCGCAAAGAATTCCAGTTACCCGAGCAGTCCGTCTTTCGGGTCAATGGCCCGGTGAATCTGGTGCGCTTGATGCAGTTGATTGATCTGGTGAATGCGCCAGCCCTGCTGTTTCCGACCTACAAAGCCAGTTTTCCGGCCCAAGTGCCACAGCATGGCTCGGTCTTTGCGCGGCTCAAAGAGGGGGATGTGATGATTCACCAACCCTTTGAAAGTTTTGACGGGGTTTTGACCTTTTTGCGCGAAGCCGTGATGGACCCGAACGTACTGGCCATCAAGCAAACCATTTACCGTGCGGGCAGCGACCCGACCATGATGAATTTGTTGCGCGAGGCGGTGCGCCTCGGCAAAGAGGTGACGGCCGTGGTGGAGCTGAAAGCCCGCTTTGACGAAGAGGCCAACATCAACTGGGCCGAGCAACTTGAAGCCATCGGGGTGCAGGTGGTGTACGGCATTGTGGGCCTCAAAACCCATGCCAAGATGTTGTTGGTCACACGCCGAGAAGGGCGTTTTTTGCGTCGTTATGGGCATTTGTCTACGGGCAATTACAACCGTAAAACGGCATCGCTTTACACCGACATCAGCTTTTTGACGGCCGATGCCGACATCACATCCGACATGGACCAACTGTTTGGCCATTTGGCCAGCCAGAGCCATTTGCCCAAGATGAAGCGTTTGCTGGTGGCCCCATTTCAGTTGCATGCCGACATGCAGGCGCGCATTGAAGCCGTTGGCCTTGCCGCGGCGCGGGGCGCGACTGCACGCATCGTGATCAAGATGAATGCCCTGACCGATTTGCCCTTGATCGAGGCATTGCTAGAGGCTGGCAAAAAGGGCGCTCAAATTGATTTGATCGTGCGGGGTGCGTGCATGTTGCCTGCAGGCGTAGCGGGTTTGAGCGAAAACATCCGGGTGCGCTCGGTCATCGGCCGCTTTTTGGAACACTCGCGCGTGTTTTACTTTTGCGCAGATCAGGACGAATCCTTGTATCTGTCGAGTGCCGACTGGATGAGCCGCAACATGACGCGCCGCATCGAGCTGGCCTGGCCCGTACTTGACCCGGTTTTGCGCCGACGCATCATTGATGAATGCTTGATTGCTTATTTGCACGATGCGCGGGATGCTTGGGACTTGGGGCCAGACGGCCAGTACCACCGTGTGGGCTTGATTGCGCCGGGTCATGGTGCCCAAAATGCCTTGATGCAACGCTACAGCGCTGCGCCCGGCAAGGAGTGACGGCCTATGGATTTGATCATCTGGCGGCATGCCGAAGCCCACGAAGCGGCGGCCGGTGAGGACGATTTGCAAAGAGCGCTGACCCCTCGCGGTCGCAAACAAGCCGAACGCATGGCCGCTTGGCTGGAAGCGCAATTGCCCCAGGGCACCCGCATCTTGAGCAGTCCTGCCGTCAGGGCGGACCAAACGGTGCGGGCCTTAGGGCGCAAATACAAAGTCCGCGATGCTTTGTCGCCCGGGGCTTCGGTGCAAGATGTGTTGGAAACATCGGGCTGGCCCGATGCCAAATACCCGGTGTTGTTGGTCGGGCATCAGCCTTCACTAGGGGGGCTGATTGCCCATTTGCTGCAAATGCCCGATGCCGCGTGCGCCATTCGCAAAGGATCGGTCTGGTGGCTTCGCAACCGCAGCCGCGAAGGTCAAGATCAAACCGTTTTGATGGCGGTCACCTCGCCCGAGCGCTTATAGGCCAGCTCAGGCTTTGGCGGGACGTCCGGTTTTGATAATCGGAACACTGTCAATGGCATTTTTAAATGCGGTGTCGTTCAGGCTTGAAAGTGACAGCAGGCCTGCCCGGATCAATTCGCTTTTTTTGGCTGCGATACCCAAACCTAGGGCCCGCTTTTTCAATTCGCCAATGTTCATCAGTTCGGCTTTGGGAATCGTGAAGCTGTCTCGCACCACTTTGACCTTTTTGTCTTTTGCGGGTTTGGCAGAAACCTCGGCTTTGGGTATGGCCTCGGTTTTGGCGACCGTCACCGTTTTGGACGGTGTTGTCGCTCTTTTAGTTGTTTTGGATGGGGCTTGTCTGGGAGATTTAGCAGGCGCTGCTTGAGTTTTTGGGCTGGCTTTATTGGCTGCTTGGACTTTTTTGGCAAGCTTGACAGGAGCGGCAGGAGTCAACTTCTTTTGAACAGGGCGCTGTGTCTTTCGAGGCGCAACTTTTGTGGTGGTTTGGGTCAGTTTTTTTGCGGCAGGAGAGGCGTTGGCTGTAGAGGTCATGGCAGAGAAATTTTGAAATAACGATGCATACAGTTTATAGAGTTAATTAAAAGACGGCAAGTGAACCAGCTTACAGGCCAAAACTGTAAGAAAAATTCAGCACTAAGAAGTTGGAAACTTCAGGACGCGAGTCAGTCCATTTGGACCTGAAAGGCCCAGTCGGTTTTTTGCCAGGCTGCTTTTTCTTCAAGCAACAGATGTGCCGATTGCGGCCAGAGCTCGCACCAGGCGGCGCTGATGTTCATGCGCACCAAGCGCCGCAGCGCATCACTGTGGAGTTTTAGACCAGAAAGGTCGGGGTCACGGCGGGCATGGCACAAAATGACCGCCAGTCGCAGCGCCATCAGCTGTTGCACAAAGGTGCTGTCCTCCATCTCAGACTCCAGTTTGCGCAACTTGCCACGGTGACCCAGCACCAGTTGGCTGAGGCGGTGCAACTCATTCAAAGTGAAGCCGGGCAGGTCGGTGTTGTCCAGAATATAGGCCCCGTGCTTGTGGTAATCGCTGTGCGAAATGCGCATGCCGGTTTCATGCAACTGGCAAGCCCAATGCAATTTTTTTAAATAGCGCTGGCGCGTCATTGTGCTTGTCGCGGGTACTTCCGGAATCAGGTCTTGCAACAGAATTTGTGCAGTTCTGGAGACCCGTTCAGCCTGTAATTTGTCAGTGCCAAAGCGTTGCGCTAACCAATCGACCATGGACGAGCGAACATCTTGCGAGCCTTCTCGGTCAATCAAGTCATACAGCGCACCGTGTCTGAGTGCGCCCTGCGCGGGGTGCATTTCGTCAATGTTAAGTAAATCAAAAACGGCTTGCAGCACCGCCAACCCCCCCCCAATGACGGGTTTTCGGTCTTCTTTCACCCCCTCCAATCGCAGGTTATCCAATTTATTGGCTTTTAACAGGCGGTCTTTTAGCCAGGCCAACCCTTCGCGTGTGATTTTTCCTTCCGCCCACCCGGCAGCAGATAAAACATCGGCCACGGCTCCTACAGTCCCGGAGGAGCCATAGCACTTTTCCCACTGACCTTTGCTGAACAAACTCTGGGCCTCATCCAACACCGCTTTGGCGGCAATTTCAGCGGCTTTAAACGAGGCTGCGGACCAAACCCCTCCCGGGAAAAATTTCATGGACCAGGCCACACTGCCCACTCTGTAAGACTCCAGCGTTGTGGCAGTTTCCCGTTGGCCCAAGATCATTTCAGTGGACCGGCCGCCAATGTCAATCACCAGACGGCGTTCATCTGATTGCGGTAACAAGTGCGAAACGCCTAGATAAATCAACCGGGCTTCTTCCCGCCCCGCAATCACCTCAATGGGAAAACCCAATATGCGCTTGGCTTTGGCTAGAAAAACATCCCGGTTCCGGGCCTCGCGAAGCGTTTGGGTGGCCACCGCCCTGACTTGGCTGGGCTTAAAGCCTGCAATGCGTTCGCCAAAACGGGCCAGGCAGTCCCAGCCCCTCTCCATGGCTTCTTCGGTCAGGTTGCGATCACCATCCAAGCCGTTACCTTGCCTGACGGTTTCCTTGATGTATTCCACCCGCCGCAACATCCCGGCATCCATTTGGCCAATTTCAAGCCTGAAACTGTTGGAACCAAGATCAATGGCGGCAAAAAGGGACTTGGTTTGCATGGGGGGAAAACAGGCAGTAGCGTTAAAAGAGCAGATTATGTGACGGATGTGTGAAGACTTGATGACGCAAAGTTACTTTTAAATAGCCATTCAATTGACTTAAAGCTGTCACACATCAAGGCTTAAATGGTGATATTTCAACTGGAGCTACATCATGTCTCTTCACGATCTTGACCTTGATTGCAACACCTCGGGCAACGCCCACTTTCAGGATGTTTTGACCCAGTCGCTGGCTAACCCGCAGCGCCGTGGTTTGCTGCGTGGCGGCTTGGGGTTGGCAGGGCTGGCCTTGCTGCCCGGCTGCGCCTCATTGGCCACGGGCATGGCGGCTAACCCCAAAGCCCTTGGCTTTCCCTCGGTAGAAAAAAGCGTGCTGGACAACGTGATCTTGCCCCCCGGCTACCAATACAGCGTGCTGCACGCCACAGGCGATGCCTTGGACTCCAGCCTGGCGGCTTATTCAAACCGGGGCCTCGAGTCCGACGATTGGTCACGCCGTGTGGGCGATCACCACGATGGCATGGATATTTATTATTTGGATGCCATTGGCCGTTACTCTGAAAAAGAAACCGCGCGTGCTGTGTTGTGTGTGAACCACGAAAGTTCAGCCGACGCGCATTTCATGCACCCCAATGGGCAGACCTCTAACAACGTCAGCGGCAAGAAGTTTGACCAGTTTGGGCAGTGGGATTTGGGCACTCGCCCACAGCTTGAAGTGCTCAAAGAGATCAACCACCACGGCGTTTCGGTGGTTGAAATTGTCAAAACACCCCAAGGCTGGCGCATTAAGCAAGACTCGCCGCTGAACCGCCGCATCACGGCCCAGACACCCGTTCGCATCAGCGGTCCGAGGGCCTCTATCGATCAAATCCGCAACCTGATGGTGACCCGTTGGGACACCGCAGGAGCCATGAGCCGTGGCACGCTGAACAATTGTGGTCATGGCAAAACCCCTTGGGGAACTTACCTGACGTGTGAAGAAAACTGGTCGTTTTACTTTCAAAGCACGGGCGCTGGTGCGGCCCTGCCTGCAAACGAGGTCGCTTCGCGCAGGCGTTATGGTGTGGCTTCGGCGGCCCCAGCCCCCGGAGTGACCAAAACAGTGAGTCAGGGCTGGCATACCGTTTCTGCAACGGATGACCGTTTTGCACGCTGGAACCTGGCCGCAGTGGGGGCCAATGCCGAAAAAGATTTCCGCAATGAGGCCAACACTTTTGGCTTTGTCGTCGAAATCGATCCTCTGGCCCCTAACTCCACCCCCGCAAAACGTGTAGTGATGGGCCGATTTGCCCATGAAGCCGCTGTCAACAGCTTGCCCAAAGCAGGCGAACCTTTGGCTTTTTACATGGGCTGCGATGCGCGCAACGAGTACATCTATAAGTTTGTGAGCACCGCCGTGTGGGACCCACGCGATGTGGGCGGCGGCATGGCGGCCGGTGACAAATACCTGAGCGAAGGCAAACTGTATGCCGCCCGCTTTGACGCCAGTGGCCAGGGCGAATGGCTGGAGCTGACCCTTACCGACCCCCGCATTGCCAATTACAGCGCTTACAAGTTCGCCAACCAAGGCGATGTGTTTGTCAATGCCCGGCTTGCTGCTGACGCAGTGGGGGCCACCAAGATGGACCGCCCAGAGTGGGGCGCTGTGAATTACCGCAATGGTGAAATTTACTTTGCGCTGACCAACAACAGTGCTGCCAACCGCACGCCCGCCAAAACCGATGCCGCCAATCCTCGCGCTTACATGGACATGGATGGCAAAAAATCCGCTGGCAACCCCAACGGTCACATCATTCGGTTCAAGGAGAACAGTCAAGCTGCTACGGCAACGGCCAAGAGCTTTGTTTGGGACATTTTCTTGTTTGGCGCAGAAGACGATTCGGGCGATGCGAATTTGTCCGGTTTGACCCCTAAAAATGCCTTTTCATCACCCGATGGCTTGTGGTTCAGCAAGGCCACCGGCATTTGCTGGATCCAGACGGACGATGGTGCCTACACAGACGAAACCAACTGCATGTTGCTGGCCGCCATTCCTGGCCAAGTGGGCGATGGGGGCAAAGTTACGGTCAAAAACAAAATGATCGTGAACGGAGCGGAGCAAACCGGAACGCAAGAAACCTTTTTGGGCGCTGCCTTGGGCGAGGCCAAATTGCGTCGCTTTTTGGTCGCCCCCAAGGGCGCTGAGGTCACCGGGATCACAGAAACACCCGATGGACGCACCTTGTTTGTGAACATTCAGCACCCCGGTGAAGAGTCCAAACCCCTGTCATCAGGATCGGCCCTGCAAAGCATGTGGCCCGGCAACCA
>CAMDXR010000160.1 GCA_945877725.1 Limnohabitans sp. Rim8 | reverse complement strand
GGCGCTGCGGGTTTGGGCGATATCGGGCGACATTTTCCGGATACCGACGCCCAGTTTAAGGGAGCCGATTCGTCGGTTTTACTGGCCGAGGCCATGCGCCGGGTGCGTGCGCAAAGCTACGAACTGATCAACTTGGACTGCACCATCATTGCCCAAGCGCCCAAACTGGCCACGCACATGCCAGCAATTTGCAAATCAGTGGCCAAAGCCTTGAGGGTGGACGTGTCGCAAGTGAACGTGAAAGCCAAAACAGCAGAAAAGCTGGGGCCAGTTGGCATGGGTCAAAGCATCGAAGCCCGCGCCGTGGTGCTACTGACCCATTTGTGACCCATTTGCCCCCTTTGGGATGTTTGAGTCCCCGTGGGAGGCCGCCCCTGCGGCCGAATGTGCTTTCCCCGTGGGAGGCTGCCCCTGCGGCCGAATATGTTTCCCCGTGGGAGGCTGCCCCTGCGGCCGAAGGGGTGCACGGCCACAGTTCAGTCTTCGTTCGGAACCTCTTTGAATTTCATGAGAGCCATCAGGCCGCCGCCGCTGGCGTTGAACACCGAAAACGTGCCGCCCATTCGTTGTACCGAGCGCTCCACAATGGCCAGGCCTAAACCTGATCCGGTGGCCGATGTTCGGGCTTCATCGCCTCTGAAGAAAGGTTGTGTCAGGTTTTTAAGGGTGGCCTCGCTAACGCCAAGTCCGTGATCCCGCACGCGCAACAAAACCCAGCCATCGTGCAGTCTGGCCACTATCTCGACCCGCGTCACACCGTCAGCCGGACTTTGGCCATAACGGCGTGCGTTTTCCAATAAGTTGGACAACACCCGCACCAGTTCGACGGATTCAGCCTGCACTTGCAAGTCTTCGGCAACGTCTAACTGGATTTCGAAGCGGGGGCTGTTTCGCCAAGGTGCAATGCTGCGACTGATGGCACTGGACAACAAAACAGGACCTAAAGCCGTGGGTTCTGGGCGAGCGTAATCCAAGAATTTGTCGATGATGTCATCCAGTTGGGCAATATCTGCAGACATGAGATCACGGGTCTCTAAGTTGGTCACACTCAATTCGGTTTCGAGTCTTAAGCGTGCCAATGGGGTGCGCAGATCGTGCGATATGCCCGCCAGCATCAGGGCCCGTTCTTGGTCAATTTTGGCCAAACGTTCGGCCAAACGGTTGAAATCAATGTTGACCTCTCGGATCTCTCGGGTGGCTGCTTTTTCATCCAGATTGGTGGTTGTAAATTGGCCCTCGCGCAGCTGGCTGGCGGCAAATGAAATGCGTTTCAGGGGCTGGTTGATGACCCCGGTCATCATGACGGCCCCGCCTAAAGACAAAGCCAAGGTGATGGTCAGCCAATTGAGCCAGGCTTCTTCTTCCCCTGGGAGCAGTTGGTTTGGTTCCATTCGGAGCCAATACGCGGCCTGTTCAATTTTGAAACCTACCCAAAATCCAGGTTCACCGTTGACTTGCGCCGCCATCAAGGTTCCTGCCCCCAAGCGCGCGACCACTTGATCGGTCAGTTGGCCTTCCGTGCCGTATTGTTTAAAGGTGACAAACTTGTCTTTTAACTGCCGAATGCTCACGTTCACGCCATCTTGGTCGGCTAACATTTTTAGCCAAGCTGTTCGCAAGTGGGGATTGGTTTCGTTGAGGGCCGTTTGGGTCACATTAACCGCTCTGGCAATTTGATCGGCGTTACGCATGATGCGCAATTCCGCTTCTTTGGTGCGATACATTTGCAGCCAGGCCAAGCTGCTGACAACGATGACAAGGGCCAACAGAACAAAGGTGCGCCAAAAAAGACTCAGCTTGGCTTTCTGGGGCGAATCAAATGCACTCGTGTCATCGTCATTTATGTTGGTGCTGATGATCACGTTTGCCCATCTGGAACAAAGACGTAACCCACACCCCAAACGGTTTGAATGATTTTGGGTGTAGCAGGGTCGACCTCAATCATCTTGCGAAGTCGGGATATCTGAACATCCAGGCTGCGATCAAAGGGTTCGAAATCGCGACCTCGTGCCAATTGCGCCAACTTGTCGCGCGTCAAGGCTTGCCGAGGATGTCGGGCTAAAGCCTTGAGCATGGCAAATTCACCACTGGTCAAAGAAAGATTCAAGCTGTTTTTGGTCAACAAGCGGGTGCCCAAGTCAAGCTTGAAGATACCGAATTGGATAACTTCCCTTTCGCCCGCAGTGGGCGCGCCCGGCGTTTCAATTTGTGGTCGGCGTCTTAGGACCGCGTTGATGCGGGCCAGCAACTCGCGCGGATTAAAAGGTTTGCCCAAGTAATCGTCGGCACCGATCTCTAGGCCATGGATGCGATCCACGTCTTCGCCCTTAGCGGTCAGCATGATGATGGGCGTTTTGACACCCGTCGCCCGCAATCGGCGACAGATGCCCAAACCATCTTCCCCCGGCAGCATCAGGTCCAGAACAATCAGGTCAATGGTTTCGCGTTGCAAAACACGGTCCAGTGCCCGACCATCATCGGCCTGCAAAACATCAAAACCTTCTTGGGTCAGAAATCGACGCAACAGATCTCGGATACGGGCGTCGTCGTCGACGATGATGATTTTGCTCAGGCGTACTGTAGGGGTAGTCATATAGTTTATTGAGCGGTCCAGCCGCCATCCATATTCCAGGCAACGCCACGTACGTTGTTGCCAGCGGGAGAGCAGAAGAAAACGGCTAAATCGCCCAATTCTTCTGGTGTGGTGAATTGCATAGAAGGTTCTTTTTCTTGCAATAAAAGTTTTTTGGCTTCTTCGTTGGACAGGCCCATGGCCGACGCTTTGGCATCCACTTGTTTTTGGACCAGTGGTGTCAAGACCCAGCCAGGACAGATCGCATTGCAGGTCACACCCGTGGTGGCGTTTTCCAAGGCGGTGACTTTGGTCAAGCCGACGACACCATGCTTGGCAGCCACATAGGCCGATTTTTCTGCTGAACCCACCAAACCGTGGATAGAAGCGACGTTGATGATGCGCCCCCAGTTGGCGGCTTTCATGGCCGGCAAGGCCAAGCGCGTGGCATGAAATGCACTGGAGAGGTTGATGGCGATGATGGCGTCCCAGCGTTCGATGGGGAAATCTTCTATCTTGGCAACGTGCTGGATGCCAGCGTTGTTGACCAAAATGTCCACCCGGCCGAAGGTTTCGGCTGCAAAAGTCATCATCGCTTCAATTTCACTGGCCTTGCTCATGTCGGCTCCGTGATAAGCGACTTTGACGCCGAGGGCTGAAATTTCTGCTTTTGGACCCTCAAAATCACCAAAACCATTTAAAACAATGTTTGCACCTTGTTTGGCCAGTGATTTGGCTATGCCCAAACCAATTCCGCTGGTTGAACCGGTCACTAATGCTGTTTTTCCTAGCAACATATTTTTCACTCCGAAGATGAATTAGGATGTTTAAAAGTCCATTATGTCGCTGCTAATGCTCACTTTTTCCAAATTGAGCGTCGAGAATGTGTCTGAATGTCATGAACACCCAAAATCCCTTGCCCCTTCTAGAGTTTGTTCAGTGTCCTCACCCAGAAGGGCAGCACCGCATGGCGTACTGGCGCTGGGGAGATCCGCAAGCTCGCCATGTCGTGGTTTGCGCGCATGGTTTGACCCGTCAGGGGCGAGACTTTGATTCTCTGGCTAAAGCCTTGGTCGTTAAAAGCCCCAAAGCTTTGCAAGTGATTTGTCCGGATGTGACCGGGCGGGGCCAAAGTGACTGGTTGAGCCATGCTGCCGGGTATCAAATTCCGCAATATGCCAGTGACATGTTGGCCATGTTGGGGCAAATACATGGGCAATTGGGGCCTGATGGGGGCGTGCAAAACCTGGACTGGGTGGGCACCAGCATGGGCGGCTTGATTGGGATGGTCTTGGCCGGGCAAGCCGGATTGCCTTTGCCAACCCCCATTCGCCGACTCGTGTTGAACGATGTAGGCCCGGCCATCACCTGGAGCTCGGTGCAACGCATGCAAAACTATGTGGGTCAATTTGGTTTGTACCAAGACCTGGATGAAGTCGCCAGCGTCTTGCGGGCTTTGTCGCAGGGCTTTGGTCCGGTACCTGATGACCTGTGGCGCGAAATGTCCAGCCACATGACCCGGCCTGGCGAAGATGGCGCATTGACCTTACATTACGACCCCCAAATTGGTGTGCCGGTGCGGGCCATGACGCAAGAGGTGGCGGCTGCGGGTGAAGCGGCACTGTGGGCGTTATATGACCAAATTCAGGCCAAAACCCTGCTGATTCGCGGGCAGGACTCTGATTTGCTGACCCCCGAAACAGCGCATGAGATGACCCTGAGGGGCCCGCGTGCCCGCCTTGAGACCTGGCCTGGTTTTGGCCATGCCCCCACCTTGACCAGTGCAGAGCAAATGGAGGTGGTGGCTCAATTTTTGTTGGCAGATTGAACACATGGTCAGCCTGACACCCCGTCAACCCGCCCCAGAAAACGGCGCACCCGAATCCGTATCTGCCACAGCCTTACCGCCGGTCGTGCGCGCCACGGCTGACGGCTTGGTTCAGGCAGAAACGCGGACCAAAGCGCGGGCTTTTGCAGAACCCTTGATCGCTGGCGAAACACTCGACACGGGCGAAAACATCTTGGCGCATGCCGACGCCGTGGCCTTAATTCTGGAAGAAATCGGTGGGGCCGAGGCCATGCAGGCGGCCAGTTATTTGGTCTACGCCTGCCCACACCTGAACAAACCTGAAGAGGTCATTGCCAAAGCTTTTGGCCCTAATTTGGCGCAACTGGCCATGCAAACCAACCAGTTGGTGCATGTGCAGCAGTTGTCCAGAGCATCCGGTTCGGCCAGCCTGGGGGCCGACAACTCCCAGCTCAGCCCCCAGTTGCAAACCGAAAACGTGCGCAAGATGTTGTTGGCTTTCAGCCGGGACTTGCGTGTGGTCATGTTGCGCTTGGCCTCACGTTTGCAAACCCTGCGTTATTACGCAGCCACCAAATTGCCCGTGCCCCCCGCACTGGCCAGTGAGTCTTTAAAGGTTTTCGCGCCTTTGGCGAATCGCTTGGGTATTTGGCAGATAAAGTGGGAAATGGAAGATTTGGCGTTTCGCTTTCTCGAGCCTGCCACTTACAAGGAAATTGCCCGCCTGCTGGACGAAAAACGCACCGAGCGTGAACGCTACATGCTTGAGCTGCGTCAACGCTTGCAACAAGCATTGGCCCAGCAAGGGATTGATGCCCGCGTGGAAGGGCGGCCAAAACACATTTACAGCATCGTCCGAAAAATGCGGGGTAAATCGTTGGCGTTTGACCGGATTTTCGACATCCGCGCCCTGCGTGTGGTGGTGCCCAATGTGTCTGACTGCTACCAGGTTTTGAGCTGGGTGCATGAGCACTTTGCGGCCATTGCCGAAGAATTTGACGATTACATCGCCAAGCCCAAGCCCAATGGTTACCAGTCACTGCATACCGTGGTTAGGGACGCAGAGGGTGGCCCTATAGAGGTGCAAATTCGAACCCAAGCCATGCACGAACATGCCGAACACGGTGTGGCAGCTCATTGGGCTTACAAAGAAGCGGGGGCTAAAGGCTACAGCGGCGTGACGGCCAACAGCGATTACGACAGCAAGATCGCCGTGCTGCGGCAACTGCTGGCCTGGGAGCGCGACTTGTCTGGCGAAGCGCAAGAAAACTCGGAAAACAAAGGCCTGTTTGAAGATCGCATTTATGTCTTAACCCCCGATGCTGCGGTGGTCGAGTTACCGCAGGGCGCCACCCCGATCGATTTTGCGTACACCGTTCATACCCAATTGGGGCACCGTTGCCGTGGTGCCAAGGTGGATGGGGCCATGGTGCCCTTGAGCACGCCCTTGGCCAACGGACAAACGGTGGAGATTTCGACCATCAAAGAGGGTGGGCCCTCTCGCGACTGGCTTAACCCAGAGTTGGGTTTTTTGGCCAGCCCCCGCGCGCGGGCCAAAGTTCGGGCTTGGTTTAACGCCCAAATCAGCGAAGAAACCATCTGTCGAGGCCGTGAATCGGTCGAGAAACTGCTTCAGCGCCTGGGCCGAACCTCTGTGCGGCTCGAAGAACTGGCCAGCCAGTTGGGCTTTAAGTCGGCGGAAGGCTTGTTCGAGGTGGTGGGCAAAGACGAATATTCGCTGCGCAATATTGAGGTCTTGCTGAACCCCCCGGAGCCTGTGACCGCGTCCGACGACCTCGTGTTGTTGCGCAAAGCCAAGGGCCATCGCAACAGCGCCTCTTCAGGGGTTTTGGTGGTGGGGGTAGGCTCTTTGTTGACCCAATTGGCGCGTTGCTGCAAACCCGCCCCGCCAGACACCATTCAAGGGTTTGTGACCCGTGGCAAAGGGGTCAGCATTCACCGCCAAGACTGCAGTAATTTTCGGGAATTGACCACAAGAAACCCCGAACGCGTGATCGAAGTCCGCTGGGGTGAATCCAAATCCGGGCCAGATGCCGCCTTTTATCCTGTTGACGTTGCGGTAGAAGCAGTGGACCGCCAAGGCTTGCTGAGAGACATCTCCGAGGTTTTTTCGAAAGAAAAAATGAATGTTATTGGCGTGCAAACCCAATCCATTAAGGGCTTGGCCTGGATGACGTTTACCGTTGAAATCACCGATTCGGCCACGCTGAACAAAGTGCTGGGCAGCGTCAAAAACGTCAAAGGCGTGCGCAACGCCCGAAGGCGCTGAACCCCTCAAGGCACCGCCCGACCGCCTCAATTGGACGTTTTTTACTGCTATAATTTGGGTCTCTCAGGCGCGTAGCTCAGTTGGTTAGAGCACCACCTTGACATGGTGGGGGTCGCTAGTTCGAATCTAGTCGCGCCTACCAAATTCGGTAGGAAAATCAAGCACTTAGCGGAAACGCTAAGTGCTTTTTTTATGCCTGTACGGGAAAAGTACGGGAATTCAATTTCCGTGGACCTGCAAAATTGAAAGTGTGAAACTTTAAGTCCGCACTGGTGGTCTGCTTGAATATGTCTCGGGATTAGGTCTAAGCATCCACCCTCGGTGATAGTAGATCCTGAACGAATGCCGCGTGATAGTAGCTAAGTCTGCGGTGATAGTAGGTCTTACGGTTGGGGTGATAGTAGCCCCACTAGATAGTAGGTCCGCATGACAGTAGTTGGTGATAGTAGTTGCGACTTGTTTGCATCTACCCCCCATAGGACCCCCAAGCTTAGGGGGTG
>CAMDXR010000159.1 GCA_945877725.1 Limnohabitans sp. Rim8 | reverse complement strand
CTTCAGCGCCAGCAAACGTTGAACTGCAGCCTGACTGACGCGCTCAGCCCCCAGTAAATTGGTTTGCAGCAGGCGCAGCCATTGCGCTTCTTGGTTATGTCGCCATTTGCTGTTTAAGCCGATACCGGCAAAGTTCACCACAATATCGGCCACCAGACCCCTTTGGTCTAACTCGTTAAAGGCTTGCGCTACGCTTTGCTCGCTGCTGACATCCATCGCGAGACTGTGCGCATCATGTCCCAGCGCCACCAGACTTTGCACCTGCGACCGCACAGCCTCCACCCGACGTGCTGCACCTATGACCCGGGCCCCCGCACGAGCTAGACATTGAAACCCCTGCAAGCCCAGACCGCTGGAGGCACCCGTGACCAAGGCTGTGTGGCCTTGCAGTGAAAACAGCGATTGCGCAGAGGGCAAGTCAGCCATGGCAATCAACCACAAAGCTCACCACCGTAGCGCATGAGCCTCCTATATTCAGGGTCTGGATTCTTTCTGCGCCTTCAATCTGGCAAGCACCGGCTTGGCCGGTCACTTGTCGGGCTGCATCAAACAACATGCGTGTTCCTGTGGCACCCACGGGATGGCCGCATCCGATCAGCCCTCCGCTCATGTTGATGGGGCAGCGGCCGCCCGCTTCAATCGATCCGTCCTCTACGGCTTGCCAGCTTTGTCCCGGTGCGGTAAGCCCCAAGTGGTCAATGGCCATGTATTCTGTGGTGGTGAAACAGTCGTGGGTTTCCACGCCTTGCATGGCCTCAATGCCAGAAACGCCGGCGCGCCGCCATGCATCTTCAATGGTGTCGCGGACATGGGGAAATACATATTCAGCCTGCGCGCTGCGGATGAATTTATCCTTGAGCCGAAGGCCTGCGTTGCGGTGGCCCCATCCGGCAATGCGTGGCAGTTTGCTCAGCGAAGAATTGCGCCCAAGCGCATGGGCCTGTGCAAAGCGCGCCGATGCCAAGACCACTGCACAAGCGCCATCGGTGATCTGGCCGCAGTCTTGGCGTCGGGTACCCGGTTCAATCACCGGGTTGGCCTCGTCATCGTCCGTGAAGCTCAGTTCATCAAACCGCCAGTTTCGGGTCTGAGCCAGCGGGTTGTTTTTGGCGTGTTGGTAGTTCAGCTCGGCTATACGGTTCAGGTGCCGACGATCCAGCCCGTAGCGTTGTTCATATTCCTGCGCCAACAGACCGAAGGCAGCGGGCCACATGAACTTGCAGTCAATGTCCTCATGACCTTGCCACGCGGCGGCGTTTTGATTTTGTGAGGCTTGGTCACCGGGCAGATTCTTGAATTCTTCCACCCCCAAAACCAGCACGCAGTCATATCGACCGGCCTCAATTTCTGCCATGGCGGAAAGGATGCCTAGGGAAGACGAGGCACAGGCTCCCTCATGCCGCATGGCAGGCACGCCCCACAACTCGGGCACCATTTGGGCAACCAAGGAGCCCAGATGCGCTTGCTGGCGCTGCATTTCACCAAAGGCGTTGCCCACATGAATGCTTTGAATGGCCGAGGGAGCCAAATGGCAGGCCTCCAGCGCCCCCAGTGTGGCCTCTCGCGTCATGTCTGAAATATCCAGACCGTGACGTGACCAAGCACGGGAAAAATCGGTCTGGTAGCCACCCAGAATGTAGACGGATTCACGCATTGTTGTCTCCTGAAAGTTGCCATGGCAAGCCTTGGATTCGGCTCATGGCTTGTTGGTACTGTTGCGCCAACTGGTCAACCACCTGTGCCACCGGTTGAATCGACCGGATATTGCCGAGTCCTTGTCCTGCGGCCCAGACATCGGTCCATTTTTTGCCGGCAAAGGATTGGTTGCTGTCGTATTGGCGGCCCGGTGCATCGGGCATGTTGTCCGGGTCCAACCCGTTGGCCCGCAGCGATGGCTTGAGCCAGCTGGCGGGTGTGCCGGTCACGCCCGCACTGATCACGAGGTCATCAATATCGGCATCCACCAGCATTTTTTTGTAGTTGTCCGAAGCCATGCTTTCGGTGGTGGCAATAAAGCGCGTACCCATATAAACCAAGTCGGCCCCACTGGCGACTGCACCCGCCACCCCCCAGCCATCGCAGATGCCACCCCCCACAATCAGATACCCATCGTAAAACTCGCGTACCGCACTGACAAAAGCAAAAGGCGATAAAAAACCGGTGTGGCCACCTGCGCCTGCGCATATGCAGGCCAGTCCATCGGCGCCAGCAGCAATGGCTTTTTTAGCCAGACCGATAGAGATTACATCCGCGATGACCATGCCGCCATAGGCATGCACCACTTCAATGGCGGGTTTGGGGCTTCCCAAGGCGGTTACGACGATAGGGGGCTTGAACTTGGCGACCAGTTCCAGGTCTTCCGCAAGCCGGGTGTTGGAAGAATGCGTGACCAGATTGGCGCACCAAGGCCCCAGTGTGGCTTTGGGCTGGGCGTCCCGTGCCTGAGCCAGCCCCTCGGTGATTTGCTTCATCCAGAGCGCCAGTTCGCTGATGGGGCGGGCGTTAGGCGTTGGAAAAGCCCCAACGATGCCCGCCTTGCAGGCTTCTAGTACCAACTCGGTGCCAGAAATCAGAAACATGGGCGCGGCTACGACAGGCAGGCGCAGTTGGAAAGGTGGGGGGCGAGCAGAAAAGTTCATACCGATGGCTCAGAATGTGGAGAAGTGCACCGACTCGCCAGGCCTTTCAGCAGTTCGGCCAGGCGTGGTGCTTGTTCAAGGGGTGTTTGGTGGCCGGTCGCCTCAAGCCAATGCAGTTCGGCACCTGGAATCAGCGAAGCTAGATCGCGGGACAGCGCCGGGGGCGTGACCTGATCTTGTTGACCACAAACCACCAGCACGGTTTGTGTCAGTTGGGACAAGCGTTCGCGGTGATCTTGCCGTGACATGATGGCCCTTAGTTGGCGAATGGCTGTTTCAGCCCCTACCGCATGCATCATCCGTCGCATGCCCTCAACCCGGCTCGGATCCGCCAAGCTGTCGGGGTGGAGGCTAAATGGGATGATGCCCTCCACCGTGCGTTCAAAGTTGCGTTGCAGTGCAGAAATGGTTTTTTCACGCGCCAAAAGCGTTTCGGGTGTTTCAGTCTGAGCAGAGGTGTCGAGCATCATCACCCCCTGAAAGTGGGTGCCATGGCGGGCGAGTAGCTCCATTGCTACGTAGCCGCCCATCGAAAATCCGCACACCAACATGACCGTACCGGGGGGAACATCTTGCACCTGGGTCCAAGCATCTTCTGCCATGCCGACGATGGAGTCCTGTGTCAGTACTTCAGCAATGCGAACATCCATCTCTGGTTGCAACAGGGGCAGCAACGCATCCCAGATGGCGGCTGTGTTGAACATGCCGGGAATCAGGAGTAAAACAGGTTTCATGCCTTGCCCTTCGACAACAGTTTGGCTTGCTCACGCAACTCGCGTTTGAGAATTTTCCCGACCGGATTTCTGGGCAATTCGGTAATGGGCAACAGGTATTCCGGCAGTTTGTAGGCGGCGACGCGTTGTTGCTCTCGAAGAAACCGAACCAGTTGTTCCAGTGACACCTTATGGCCTTCAAGCGGGACCACGCAGGCACAAATCTTTTCACCCAGAATGTGGTCGGGTACGCCCACCACGGCCACCTCGCGCACGCCAGGGCAGGCGGCCAGCAAGCCCTCAATTTCTTCGCTGCTGATATTGACGCCGCCACGGATCACCAGGTCCTTGGAGCGGCCCACGTAGCGGTAGAACTGAAGCCGGTCACCGGCAATTTCGAACAGATCGCCAGTGCAGTAAAAGGCTTGCGCATCGAAGGTGCGGGCGGTCACCTCGGGGGCTCTGAAATAGCCAGAAAAAACAGTAGGACCCGAGAAACGCAACTCACCCACTTGCCCGGCTTGCGTGATGTCATCTCCGGTCATCAGGTCGACCAATCGGGTCTTGATCTTGCGTGTGGTGGAAATGTGCCAGTCAAAGCCATCTACCCCTGCTCTTGGAAAGTACTGCGCGCGCAGGGCGGGGTCTGGAATGTCGAGGTCGCTGCCCGACAAGGCCGCGCCTTCATTCGAGCCAAAATAATTAACGATTTGCACGCCATATTTTTCTGCAAAGCCTCTCACCATCCAGTCAGACAGGGGGGCCGAGCCCGAGCCCATGCGGCGCAGTCGCTTGAAATCTATACCCGCCAGCAAGGTCTCATCTTGCAACAGCATGTTCAGAATGGCGGGTGCTGCCACGGTGTAGTCGATCTGCTCTTCGCGCAACTGCTTCAAAAATATGGATAAATTGAAGGGGTGATGCTGCACCACAGTGCCGCCCAAAACCAGCCAAGTGGCCAGTGCGGTGGACAGCCCTGACATATTGACAAAGGGAAAAGGGTTAAGCAAGCGCGCGCCGGGTTTCAACTCGGCGGCTTCAATGATGTTTGGCGGCACGATCAGCCATTCGTTGTGGCTGCGTGGCACACCTTTGGGGGCCGCTTCGGTGCCTGAGGTCCAGCAAATACTGAAAACATCGTTGGCCGTAACAGCCGCATCGATCTCAGCTTGCACCAGTGTGGCGCGTAATTCGGGCGTCATCTTGCCTGGCAAGAGCGCATCGATGGACAGCACACCGTCGGATACCTGGGGGCCCCAAGCCAGCACCTTGCGAAGGCTTGGGTGCGCTTGGCTGAGTTGCAAGTACATCGCTGCTGCGGGATGGCCTTGCCCGGGTTTACCGATATGCGTAAAAGTCAGGACGGCAGCGGCTTGGGTAATAGCCAGCACATGCGACAACTCATGCTCGCGGTACTGAACGGGCACAGGCGTCACGATCAGGCCCAAACGGGCACAGGCCAGGTAGGCCAAATATTGCTCCACACTGTTGGGCAAGTGGAGTACCACAATATCGTCGCGCCGCAGACCTTGTGCATGCAACAAGATGCTGAAACGGTCTATTTCGTCGCCCAGTTCATCCCAGCTCAGTCGGCGCGGCGCACCATGGGCAAAGTCGCTGCGGTTGCAGGCATCCACCACCGCTTCGGTATGTGGATGCATCGCCCGGTGACGAACAAATTCATCCCACAAGCTTTGATGGCCCCACCATCCAGCACTTGTGTATTGTTCAATTTTTTCCGGGCTGACCAGAACCATCTCAGTAGCCCCGCGCCAGGCGTTCGCCGCTCACCCAAGTGGAGTGGAAACCATTGGGAACCCGCTGCGGCAAGCGGATGCGACAAACCGGACCTTGGGCGATATCGCTGGCATCAAAGATGGTGACCCAGGAGGTCTTGCTTTCATCGTCCCACATGAAGCCCACCAAGTAGCCGTCGTCCTCGGCTTGCCAGTTGTCCTTGGGGGCAAAGGGCGCTTCGCTGAACCATTTGTTGACTCCGGCATGGTAGGTGGTGCAGGTGTCGCGCTCGAGGTCGTAGCGGGCAAATCCGCAAAACCGAGGGTCCTCAGGACGGCTCTGTCTGGCCATCAGCACATTCCAGGAATAACGCGTTTTATAGCCCTGCATCCAGGAGTTGATGACCGGGAATTCTTGGTTCACGATGTCGTCAATCACCCGCTCACGGGTCTGGCCGGTGCGCAGATTAAAACGCCACTCGTAAAACATGAAGTCATGCTCCAGACTGGCCAGCATTTTGGGGAATTTTTCTACATCCACCTGACCACGCAAATCAGTGGGCAAGCGGAAGGGCGTGCCGGTCATCACTATTTCTGTGCCGCCCTGGCCGTCGTCTTCTTCCCAAGCGTTGGAGACGTGGTACATGTAGGTGGGCTTGGCTTCAAACCAGCGGATCTGGTCTGGCGTTCCGTGGCGCGGCACCACGCCAAAGCGAGACGGCAGGGTGTGGTGAAACTTGAGTTTGTGCCGCCCAGCGGCAAACGCGTCCATGTCATAAAACAGGGGCAGATCATGCAGGATGGTGAAGTTGGGCGTGATTGCCATGTCATGCGGTAGCCTTGGCCCCGGCAACTGAACCGGCATGAAAGTCTGGAGTTTTCCAAAACGGTCCATCACTCCGTAGTGCATATAGGGCGCTTCTTTGCCATAGGCAAAAAACAGGAATTCGCCCGTGCGTTCATCTACCTTGGAATGTGCCGAGATTGGCAGTCCCTGCAGACGTGGGTCAAGTTCCAGTTTTCCGAGGGTTGACAAGTCGTCGGGCCGACACTGGTAAACCGAGCCACCCAAGTACCACATTGAGACCAGGTTTCCTGCATAAAACTTGATGTCGGTGTTGGAGGTGTTCTTGATCGGCATATCGGGCCGGTCTTTGCGCGGTGGGTCCTTGATGCCCTGCCACAAAGCGCCGCCGGCCTTGAGTTCCTCTTGCAGACTGTCCGTCATGACCCAACGGTTTTGGTAGACCGCGCGGCCCTGCTCAAAGCGTACGGCGTGCAACATGCCGTCGCCATCAAACCAGTGGTAGCGTCCGGGCGCTTCAAAGCGTCGGTTGGGCCCGTTGCGCACATACATGCCTGTCAGGTCTTTGGGTATTTCACCCTCTATGTCGGTCAGCTCGACCGTCAGCTCTGAGTCTACCGGTGCAAAGCCACCATTGAGCACTGGAATTTCATTAAAGCCCATGGCTTTCTCCTTCAGGTTTGAATTGGGGGTTGTTGATCAGAGCGGGCAGGTCGGCGTGACTGACTGACGCAAAAGCGGTTGGCTACAAAAGCCAGGTGAGTCAGTGCCGCATTGCCAGCCGGGTTCAGGCCGGTGACGTGAAAGTCACTGTAGGCGGCTGCAAAATTCAGGGGCATCGCACCTGTGAGGTTGATGGTGAGCTGCGCGCCAGCGCGGGCATAGGCTTGTTCGGCTTGGGCGACAAAGTCGTCGTCGGTAGAGTAGACAAAGGCAGTGAGCCCACCGAATTCTTGGGCGTCGCGGCTGGCATGGGCCAATGCGGCCTGCCCGTCTTCGCATGCAATGACGAAGCTGATCGGGCCAAAGCGTTCTTCTCCATAAAGTTCACGCTCATTGGGGGTAACTTGCAGCATCAGTGGCGAACTGGTGCGGGCTTGGGGAAAATCGGGGTGTTCATAGCTGTGTGGTGCCAACAGTATTTGGCCCCGTGCTGCGCCTTCCGTGGCCATGTGGTCTAACAGTTTCAGGGTCTGCTGAGACTGGATGGTGGCCAAAATCATCGACGCCTTTTTGGGGTCTTGCGTCAGCGCAGAGACGGACTGTGCCAAGCGCTTGGCCACCTCATTCAGGCTGACCACCCCATTGGGCGTTCT
>CAMDXR010000158.1 GCA_945877725.1 Limnohabitans sp. Rim8 | reverse complement strand
GCGATATAACCCGGGGCCACGGCGTTGACACGAACACCGTTGGCTGCCCATTCCAATGCAGCGGTTTCAGTGAAGCTGACCATGCCTGCCCGCGCCGCGCCGCTGTGGCCCATGCCTGGCATGGAGCCCCACATGTCGGCCACGATGTTCACCACCGCTCCGCCATGCGTTTTCATGCTCTGGTTGAAGCACTCACGCGCCACCAAAAAGCCGCCCGTCAAGTTGGTGTCAATGACCGCCTGCCAGCCTTTGGCGCTGGTGTTGGCCAAGGGCGAAATGTATTGCCCGCCCGCATTGTTGACCAAGCCGTGGATGCGGCCGTGTTGCTGTACCACCAACGCCACCAGGGCTTTGACATCTTCTTCGCGCCGGATATCGCAACGGTGCCAGCTCGCCTGCCCACCGTCAGCCGTGATTTCTTGCGCTGTGTTGCTGAGTTTGTCGGGGTTGCGGCCCACCAGCACGACGTGCGCACCCAGGCTGGCCAACTCGTGCGCGGTGCATCGGCCTATGCCTGAACCGCCGCCGGTGACCAGAACGGTTTGCCCGCGCAACAGGCCAGAGGAAAAGACCGAACGGTAGGTTGCAGGTAAGGTCATGTGGGGTCTCTCAAAAACAGGGCCAGGGCGGCCTCGGTCAAATCGTCGAGCGAGGCGCGTGGAAGACTTTTTTGCGCTATGGGTGGAGTGCGCTGGACGGTCGTTGTCGCGGGCGGCTGATACCACTGCACTGCCCAGTTGAGCGCACCAAAAATCATCAAGCGCGCCAGCTGCACCGGGGCCTGCAACTGACCGCTGGCGTGCAGCGCATGCAGCACGGGCGTCCAGACAGCTTCGTAGCCATCCTTGATTTGTGTGATGGTCTGGCGCTGGTCGGCACTCAGAGACCGCCATTCGTACAGCATCACCGGGATAAAGTCGCTGTCGGGCCCCAACAGCACATCGAACTGGTTGCGGATCAGGGTGCGCAGTTGTTCGCGCGCAGAAAGGTCTTTGGCTTGTGCGGCGCAAGCGGACGATTGCCGTTCGCTGGCTTGCTTCATGCCCTCGACCATGACCGCCAGCAACAGGTCTTGTTTGTTGCCAAAGTGATAAAACGGCGAGCCCGGTTGCATGCCCACCAGTGCCGCGATCTCACGGGTGCTGGTGGCGTCATAGCCCTTGCGATGGAACAGCTGCGCCGCTGCCGAGATGAGCGCCTGACGCCGATTGCCGTCGTCACGCTCATGCTCGGTCTTGCGTGGCCGACCACGGGCACGTTTGGGTTCAACCAGTTCGCTCATGCGCTCAGCGTCCCGCCAGACCCATGCTGCGCGAGATCACCTCTTTCATGATCTCGTTGGTGCCGCCGTAAATGCGTTGCACGCGGGCATCGGCATAGGCACGGGTGATGGGGTATTCCCACATGTAGCCGTAGCCGCCGTGCAGTTGCACGCATTCGTCCATCACTTTGCATTGCAGATCCGAACACCAGTATTTGGCCATGCTGGCCGTGGCCGTGTCCAATTGGTCTTGCAGCAAAAGTTCGCTGCATTTGTCCACAAACACACGCGCCACCTGCACCTCGGTTTGTAATTCGGCCAGTTTGTAACGGGTGTTTTGGTACTGGCCCACGGCTTGGCCAAAAACCTTGCGGTCTTTCACGTACTGCACCGTCCAGTCGATGGCCGCTTGCGCGGCCGCGATGCCGCCAATGGCGATCTGCAGGCGCTCCCAGGGCAGCTGCTCCATCAGGCAAATGAAGCCTTTGCCTTGCATGGCCGTACCGCCCAGCAGTTGGTCGGCGCCGACCTTCACGTTGTCGAAAAACAATTCTGAGGTGTCCTGGGCTTTGAGGCCCAGCTTCTTCAAGCGTTTGCCTTTTTCAAAGCCGGGTGTGCCCCGCTCGATCAAAAACAGGCTGGTGCCCTTGGCCCCTGCAGCCGGGTCGGTCTTGGCCACCAGAATCACCAGGTCGGCATGCCAGCCGTTGGTGATGAAAGTCTTGCTGCCATTGATGAGGTAAGTGCCATCCGCTTGAAGCAGAGCGGTGGTTTTCACCCCCTGCAGATCCGAGCCCGCGGCTGGTTCGCTCATGGCGATCGCACCCACCATCTCACCACTGGCCAGCTTGGGCAGGTATTTTTGTTTTTGCGCCTCAGTGCCGTAATGCAAGATGTAAGGGGCGACGATCTCGCTGTGCAGACCGAAGCCAATGCCAGTGAAACCGGCGCGAGACAACTCCTCCATCTGCACCACCGAATAGAGTTTGTCGGCATTTGAGCCGCCATAGGTTTCGGGCAGTGTCATGCACAAAAAGTCGTTCTCACCCGCTTTGCTCCAGACCGCTCGGTCGACATAGCCTTGTTCCTCCCAGGCCTGGTGGTGGGGGGCGATTTCCTTGTCCATGAAGCGGCGAAAGCTGTCGCGAAAAGCTTCATGGTCGGCGTTGAAAAGAGTGCGTTCGATCATGGGTGTCACCCGTTGGACTGAAGAATGGATATTTATGCAAAGCGTTTGCTTGGTAAAAGTCTATACTGTTTCAAAACCCCTGCAACACAGGGCAAACCCCTTGATGCCCCCTAGGAGACAGCATGAACGAAGCATTTGTTTATGACGCCATACGCACACCGCGTGGCAAAGGCAAAAAAGACGGCAGCTTGCACGAAGTCAAACCGATCAGTCTGCTGTCGGGTGTGCTGCGCGAGCTTCAAAGCCGCAACCAGTTCGACACCGCGGCGGTGGACGATGTGGTCATGGGTGTGGTCACGCCGATTGGCGAGCAAGGTTCGGTGATCCCCAAAGTAGCGGCGCTGGCAGCGGGCTGGGATTGGCGTTGCTCAGGCATGCAAATCAACCGCTTTTGCGCCTCGGGCCTGGAAGCAGTCAACACCGCCGCCATGAAGGTGCGCAGCGGCTGGGAAGACCTGGTCGTTGCCGGAGGCGTCGAGAGCATGAGCCGCGTGCCGATTAGCTCGGACGGTGGCGCCTGGGCACAAGACCCCGAAACCAACAGCGCCACACTGTTTGTGCCGCAAGGCATTGGCGCAGACCTGATCGCCACCCTGAGCGGCTTCAGTCGGCACGATGTCGATGCCTTCGCGGTCGAGTCACAAAAGCGGGCCACGGCCGCTCGGGCAGCGGGCTACTTCGATGGCTCAGTCGTGCCGGTCAAAGACAAGCTCGGTCTGGTCATCTTGGCGCAAGATGAGTTCATTAAACCCAGTACCACGGTGGAAACACTTGGGGGTCTGAAAGCCTCGTTTGAGCAACTGGGCGCCATGGGCTTTGACGCTGTGGCTTTTCAGCGCTACCCGCAAGTCGAACGCATCCACCATGTGCACCATGCCGGTAATTCCTCGGGCATCGTGGACGGCGCAGCGGCGGTGCTCATCGGGTCGGAGGCCGCAGGCAAAACCCACGCCCTGACGCCACGCGCCCGCATTGTGTCGGTGGCCTTGTCGGGGGCCGATCCGACCATCATGCTGACGGGCCCAATGCCAGCCGCGCGCAAGGCACTGGCTAAGGCGGGTTTGACGATCGACCAAATTGATTTGTTCGAGGTCAACGAAGCCTTCGCTGCCGTGCCCATGAAATTCATGCAAGAGATGGGTGTGCCGCACGAGAAGCTCAACGTGAACGGTGGCGCGATCGCCATGGGCCACCCGCTCGGGGCCACGGGTGCGATGATTTTGGGCATCCTGATTGACGAGCTGCACCGCAGACAACTGCGCTACGGCCTGGCCACTTTGTGTGTGGGCGGCGGCATGGGCATCGCCACCATCGTTGAACGCGTTTGACCGGGGAGACATCGCCATGATTTTGAAAACACTGCGCTATGAGTTGGCAGATGGCATCGCCACCATCACCTTTGACGAGCAAGGCTCGCCGGTCAACACCATGTGCCTGCAATGGCAGGCCGATTTAGCCCAAGTGGCCGAGCAAGTCCTGCAAGATAAAGCCCACATTCAAGGCATCATTCTGGCCTCGGCCAAGTCCACCTTTTTTGCAGGGGCCGACCTTAAGGGTGTGATGCGATCACAAGCCTCTGACGGCCCAAGAGTCTTTGCCGAGATCGAATCCATCAAAAAAAGCTTTCGCACCCTCGAGACCCTCGGCGTTCCGGTGGTCAGCTGCCTCAACGGTACAGCCCTAGGGGGCGGCTGGGAAGTGGCCCTGATCGGCCACTACCGCATCGCCACCGCCAACCCCAAAACACAATTCGGCTTACCCGAGGTCACCCTAGGCTTGATCCCCGGTGGTGGCGGCATCACCAAGATGACGCGCCAACTGGGTTTGCTGGCCGCGCAGCCCTATGTGCTGGAGAGCCAACTCTTTGGTCCTGAAGAAGCGCAAAAGTTGGGTTTGGTGCACGAGATCGTGGCCAGCGACGACCAGCTGCGTCCCCGCGCTTTGGCGCACATTTCGGCCACCCAAGGTCAGCCTGAAGCGGCCCAACACCCTTGGGACCGCAAGGATTACAAAATGCCGGGCGGCACGCCAAGCAACCCCAAGATCGCGGGCATGTTGAGCGTAGCCCCGGCCGTGCTCAAGCAAAAAACACGCGGCCTGTACCCCGCGCCTGAAGCGGCGCTGGCCGCCATGGTGGAGGGTGCGATGGTGGACTTTGATACGGCTATGCGCATCGAAAGCCGATATCTCGCAGGTCTGATGACCAGCCAGGTGGCGCGCAACATGATCAACACCTTCTTCTTCAACATGAACAGCATCAAAGGCGGCCAAAGCCGCCCCAAGGCTGCACCACGCTACAAGCCACAAAAGGTGGGCATTCTGGGTGCGGGCATGATGGGTTCGGGCATTGCGTACTCGCAAGCGAGCCGAGGCATCGCCACCGTGCTCAAAGATGTGAATGTGGAAGCCGCCGAAAAAGGTAAGGCCTACAGCCACAAGCAGACGCAAAAGCGCGTGGACAAAGGCCGCATGGCTGCGGACAAACAAGCGACCTTGTTGTCACTCATCCAGCCCACAGCGAATGCGGCAGACCTGAATGGCTGCGACCTGATCATCGAGGCCGTTTTTGAAAACCGCGAACTCAAAGCCCGCGTCACGCAGGAGGCCGAGCCGATGCTGACCGATGGCGGATTCTTTGCCAGCAACACCTCCACCTTGCCTATCAGCGGTCTGGCCAAGGCCAGCAACAAGCCCGAAAAATTCGTGGGCATCCACTTTTTCAGCCCAGTGGACAAGATGAAGCTGGTAGAGATCATCCGCGGTGCACAGACCGACGACGAAACCATCGCCCGTGCTTACGACTACGTGCAGGCGTTGGGCAAGTTGCCGATCGTGGTGAACGATTCGCGTGGCTTTTACACCAGCCGTACCTTCGGCACCTTTGTCATGGAAGGTGCAGCCATGCTGGGCGAGGGCATTCCCGCCCCCGTGATCGAGAACCTGGCCATGCAAGTGGGCATGCCGGTGGGGCCGCTGGCCGTGCTGGACGAAACCGCGCTGTCGCTGTCGGTGCATGTGCTGGACCAAACCCGCGAAGACTTTGCCAAAGAAGGCAAAACCCACACTGCCACACCCGGTGACTTGTTGGTTGAGCGCATGGTCAAAGAACTCAAGCGCCCCGGCCGCGCCGCAGGCGGTGGTTTTTATGACTACCCCGCTGGCCAGAAAAAAGTGCTGTGGCCTGAACTGAAAACCCGTTTTGAAAAAGCCAATGTGGCTTTCAATCTGCAAGACATCAAAGACCGCCTGCTGTACCGTCAGGCCGTGGAAACTGCACGCTGCCTGCATGAAGGCGTGCTGACCTCGGTGCACGACGGCAACATCGGCTCAATCTTTGGTATTGGCTTTCCGGCCTGGACAGGTGGTGCGTTGCAGTTCATCTACGGCCAAGGGGTAGATGCGTTTGCCAAACGCTGCGCAGCATTGGCGGCCGTATACGGCCAGGGCTTTGCGCTCACAGCCGATGTGATCGCCAGCTTGAAACAGCACCAGCCGGTTTATTGACGGTTGATGTGATTGGACTGGATGACCCAGCCGCCTTACTGGTGGCACTGCGTCAGGTGGCTAAATAAGCCCAAAGCATGAAAGCAAAAGGCCCGGCGAACCGGGATAAGTACTTGGTGTAAATGGTAGGGCGTGACAGACTTGAACTGTCGACCAACGGATTGCAAGTAGCCTCAAGAAATAAAACCTATTTAAAATCAATAGGTTACAGACGGTTTTCAGTAGTGCGGAAGCAAATGTGGAAGCGAGTTTTGATGCGACACTGAAGCCAGTGAGTTTCGTGGATGTATTGACACTGAATTTTTAACGCAATAGTCTCCTTCTTAGCCATGAACAGCCACGCGATGCCCTTGTGACCCTGACATTGGCAATGACCAGAAGGCCGCGGAAGTTCAAGTCATTAGCCCCTTGCGTCGTTTGTCGACCCCACCAGATTGACATTTTGTAATCATTCGATTACAGTCAAACAATGGTCTATAGGGTGAAACAACTCGAAGAGTTCTCCGACTGGCTCATAGGCCTGAAGGACGGGCTGACACGGCAGCGCCTCATCAAGCGGCTGCGCAAGGTCCAACTTGGCAACTTGGGCGACGTAGAACCTGTAGGCGAAGGCGTTTTCGAGATGCGCGAACATTTCGGGCCAGGCTGGCGCATTTACTATGTCCAGCACGGCGAGTTGGTGATCGTGATGCTGGGCGGCGGTGACAAGTCCACCCAGCAGGCCGACATTCGGCAAGCGATTGCGCTGGCAAAGTCTTTGGAGGATTGACCATGTCCAAGAGAGTTAAAGTTTCCGAACTCCCTGAGTTCGATGCGGCCGAATATCTGAACAGCGAAGCGGATGTGGCAGCGTACCTGACAACCGTTCTTGAAGAGAACGACCCGGCGCTGCTAGCTGCTGCTATCGGTGACATTGCCCGTGCGCGAGGAATGTCCCAGGTTGCGAAGGATTCCGGCATTGCTCGAGAAGCCCTTTACAAAGCGCTTCGACCTGGCAGCGAACCGCGCTTCGAGACGATCAGTCGCGTTTGCGCTGCCTTGGGCGTGCGCCTGGTGGCGCAGCCGATGCATTCAGCGCCCTAACGGAATTTTGGCGATTTCGGAGTGGGTCTGAGCTGGTCAAAAGCGGTCTTCTCCCAGTCAGGCCATCTGCGTGTGTCCCTTGATGACGACTGATTGTCGAACGCGCAATCAATCCGTCGCTGCGCCGGCCACGGTAGTCCCGCTTGGAAATACCCTAGCCTGGCATCCTACATGG
>CAMDXR010000157.1 GCA_945877725.1 Limnohabitans sp. Rim8 | reverse complement strand
TCTTGCGTTCAGCAAGAGATGAACCACCACATGTTTTTTGACCCCGCCCTGACCAAGCAAAAGCCCGAGATCTACTGGAACATGCTGCAAACAGCTGAACAAGTGGCCAAGCGCTACAAAATCAGCCGCGACCGCATGGACGAATACGGCGCTGCCAGCCAGCAAAAAGCCTGCGCTGCGCAAGCCGCAGGCTTGTTTGAGGCCGAAATTGCGCCCATCACCGTGACCGCAGGCGTCATTGACAAGGTCATGGGCATGAGCACCAAACAAGTGACCGTGAGCAAGGACGAAGGTCTGCGCGAGGGCACCACGCTGGAAGCCATCAGCGGTTTGCGCTCGGCCATGCCCGGCGGATTGGTCTCGGCGGGCAATGCCAGCCAGTTTTCAGACGGCGGCGGCGCATGCGTCTTGATGGACGAAAAAATGGCCGAACAAAAGGGCTTAAAGCCACTGGGACGGTTCCTCGGTTTTGCCGTGGCAGGCTGCGAGCCCGACGAAATGGGCATTGGCCCGGTCTTTGCCGTGCCTAAAGCCTTAGCGCGTTTGGGCCTCACGGTGGACGATATTGACCTGTGGGAACTGAACGAAGCCTTTGCCGTGCAAGTGCTGTATTGCCGCGACAAACTGGGCATTCCGGCCGACCGCCTGAACGTTAACGGCGGTGCCATTGCTGTGGGCCACCCCTACGGCGTGAGCGGCCAACGCCTGACCGGCCACGCCCTGATCGAAGGCAAACGCCGTGGCGCCAAGCGCGTGGCAGTGACCATGTGCATTGGCGGAGGCATGGGCGCTTGCGGCATTTTTGAAGTGCTCTAAGCACTGCGCTTTGTCTGTCACTCAGATGGCCAATGTGATGGAGGGCAGAAGGCAAGTTGCCCTCTGCCCTTTTTTATGCGTGAGCATTGCGTTATCTCCCCGTGGGAGGCCGCCCCTGCGGCCGAATGTGTTTCCCCGTGGGAGGCCCCTGGCTTTTCCCTGTGGGAGGCTGCCCCTGCGGCCGAATGTTTGCTTTGGCTCCGATCAAGATTCGCGAGCAGGGGCTTGCTCCCACAAAAGCCGGCGAGCAGGGGCTCGCTCCCAAAAAACCGGCTGGCAGGTGGCGGTCCCAAAACAATCCACTTTATGAAAGCGCGCTGATATGAGCCTGCGTCCCACTGTTGATTTTTTGTTGCACCACTGGTTGAAGGTTGAAACGCTGCAATCGCGCGAACGATTCAGTGACCACAGCCGCGAAACCTTTGACGCGGTATTGGACACCTGCGAGCGCATTGCGCGGGAAAAATATGCGCCCTTCAACCGATTGGTTGATACGCAAGAGCCTCGGTTTGATGGCGAAAAAGTCATCTTGCCCCAAGCCACGCACGATGCTTACGATGCTTATGCCGAGTCCGGCATGCTGAGTGCGGCACAAGATTATGAGATTGGCGGCATGCAGTTGCCCTACACCGTAGAGGCGGCGGCCAATGCCTTTTTTGGCATGGCTTCGGTCAGCATTGGTTCGGGCATGTTGACCAGTGGCAACGCCAATTTGCTCATGGTGCATGGCACCGAGATGCAAAAGAAGGTGTTTGCCCTGAACGAGTTTTCAGGTAGATTTTCTGGAACCATGTGCTTGAGCGAACCCCAGGCCGGATCGTCGCTGAGCGATGTGACCACCCGTGCCGTGCCCGATGGTGCGGGTTTTGAGGCCGACCCCTTGGGTGCACGCTACCGTCTGCGCGGCAACAAAATGTGGATTTCTTCGGGCGAACACGAATTGTCCGAAAACATCATTCACTTGGTACTGGCCAAAATTCCAGACGACAGTGGGCAATTGGTGCCCGGTACGCGCGGGATTTCCTTGTTCATCGTGCCCAAAAAGATGCTCAACACCGAGGCGCAGCTCACCGGTGAGCGCAACGACGTGGCGCTGGCAGGCCTGAACCACAAGTGCGGTTGGCGTGGCACCACCAACACCTTGCTCAATTTTGGCGAAGGCAAATACCCAGTCCAAGGCCAGGCCGGGGCGGTGGGCTATTTGGTGGGCCAGCCCGGCGAGGGCCTCAAGTGCATGTTCCACATGATGAACGAGGCCCGCATTGGTGTGGGCATGGCCGCCACGATGCTGGGCATGGCCGGTTATTACGCCAGCCTCGACTACGCCAAAAACCGCCCCCAAGGCCGACCCAGCGGTGCAGGCGGCAAAGACCCGCGCCAGCCGCAGGTGCGCATCATTGAACATGCCGACATCAAGCGCATGTTGTTGGCTCAAAAATCTTATTCTGAAGGGGCCTTGGCACTGGCCTTGTATTGCGCCCGCTTGGTGGACGAACAGCACACCGGCACGCCCGAAGCGGCCGATGTGGCACGCCTGTTGTTGGAGGTTTTGACGCCCATTGCCAAGAGTTTCCCCAGTGAATGGTGCCTAGAAGCCAACAGCTTGGCCATTCAGATTCATGGGGGTTATGGCTACACGCGCGATTTTCCGGTTGAGCAATATTGGCGCGACAACCGCCTGAACATGATCCACGAGGGCACGCATGGCATTCAGGCCATGGACTTGTTAGGCCGCAAGGTGTTGATGGAAAACGGCAGGGGGTTGCAATTGCTGGCCGAACGCATGCTGGCCACGGCGCAACAGGCCGACACCTTGGCGGCTTCGACAGTGACCACAGAATCAGCAAAATCAACAAATTCAGCAGCGTCCCTTGGCAGCCCCGAGGCGGCGGCTTTGCGCCACGCCTTGCAACAAATTGACCAAGCCACCCGCAACGCCTGGCAGGGGGCAGAACCCGCGCAGGCGCTGGCCAATGCCGTGCCCTATTTGCAGGCTTTTGGGCACACGGTGATTGCCTGGATCTGGCTGGATGTGGTGAACAGCCAGGCCAGCTTGAACACCCCCGCAGCGCTGGGACGGCGTGCTGCCTGTCGCTATTTTTACCGTTACGAACTGCCCAAAATCGGGGCCTGGCTGAGTGTGGTCAGCAGCCGTGACCCGACTTGTGCCGATTGCCCCGAGGAGGCTTTTTAAATGTTGCGACACATCGTCATGTGGACCCTGCACGAGCAGGCCGAGGGGGCTGACAAAGCCACCCATCTGGCAAAAGCCAAGGCCGAGCTTTTGTCTTTTGCACAACTGGTGCCCGGCATTCGGGAGTTTGAGGTCGGCACCGCCTCCCCCGGCATGGACTGCAGCTGCGATTTGGTGCTGAACATGCTGCTGGATGACGCGCAGGTGCTAGCGGCGTATCAAAATCACCCGCAACATGTGGCCATCAAGCCGTTCATGAAATCCGTCGTCAAAGAGCGACGTTGCATGGATTTCATGGTCTGATCTCTCGCCCCCACAAAAATTCTAAGGAAGCACATCATGTCTCGCACCGTACAACAATTGTTCGACCTGACCGGGCAAGTGGCCCTGGTGACTGGCGGCTCGCGTGGCTTGGGCCTGCAAATTGCCCAGGCTTTGGGCGAAGCGGGTGCCAAGATCATGCTCAGCGCACGCAAAGCCGACGAGTTGGAAATGGCGGTGGCCCAGTTGCAGGCCGCAGGCATTGACGCCCGCTGGATCGCCGCCGATTGCAGCAAAGAAGCGGATTTGCGCAGACTGGCCAACGAAACCCTGGAACGCATGGGCCCGATCGATATCTTGGTCAACAACGCAGGGGCCTCTTGGGGTGCGCCTGCAGAAGACCACCCGGTCGAGGCTTGGGACAAGGTCATGAACCTGAATGTGCGGGGCTATTTCATCTTGTCGCAAGAGGTGGCCAAACGCTGCATGATCGAGCGCCGCAAAGGCCGCATCTTGAACGTGGCCTCCATTGCAGGCTTGTCCGGCAATGGTGGCCATATGAAGACCGTGGCTTACAACACCTCTAAAGGGGCCGTGATCAATTTCACCCGCACCTTGGCCGGCGAGTGGGGCGAGTACGGCATCACGGTGAACGCCATTTGCCCGGGGTTTTTCCCCAGCAGAATGACCCACGGCTTGCTCGAAAAACTGGGGGCCGACAACATGGCCCAGGCTGCGCCCTTGCGTCGCTTGGGCGATGACGAGGACCTGAAAGGTCTGGCTTTGTTGTATGCCTCCGATGCTGGCAAACACATCACCGGGCAGTGGATGGCCGTTGACGGTGGCGTCAGCGCTGTCCATGGCGGCTAAGCGCCGGGCAGTTTGACCATGAGTCTG
This sequence comes from Limnohabitans sp. Rim8, assembly GCA_945877725.1. GTDB lineage: Bacteria > Pseudomonadota > Gammaproteobacteria > Burkholderiales > Burkholderiaceae_C > Limnohabitans_A. The sequence continues at coordinate 3,076 of CAMDXR010000157.1, read as the reverse complement.
CCGTTCGGAGCCACGATCCCCTTTGTCGATCACCTGGGCGTGACGCTTGAAAAGTTCGAAGACGGGCAAAGCATTTTGCATTTCACCCCGCAAGTTCACCACCAAAATTCTTTTGGGGTGACTCACGGTGGTGCCGTCATGACGCTGCTGGATGTGGCCATGGCCACCGCTGCACGCAGTGTGGCCCCCGAATGGGGCGTGGTCACCATCGAGATGAAAACAGCCTTCATGCGGCCCGCCCAAGTAGAAGCTGGGCAAACCTTGGTGGCGGCCGGGCAACTGTTGCACCGCACCCGCAAACTGGCTTTTACAGAGGGCCGGATCTTTGATGCCAAAGGCCAACTGTGTGCCCATGCCACCGGAACTTTCAAATACATGGCTCGGCGTGAATCGCAGGCCAGCCCTTCAACCGATTGATCCTCACAGGGTCAAAATTTACCGTCAATTTAAGGAGTCAACATGCCCATTAACCACCGAATCGTTCTGGACAACCGCCCACAAGGCGAGGCCACGGCGCAAAACTTCAAGATGATCGAGGTCACTCTGCCTGAACTGAAAGAGGGCCAAGTGCTGGTTTGCCACCACTACCTGAGCTTGGACCCCTATATGCGTGGCCGCATGAACGAGAGCAAAAGCTACGCCGTTCCCCAGCCCTTGGGCGAGGTCATGATTGGCGGCACCGTGGGGGAAGTGGTGGACAGCCGCCACCCCAAGTTCAAGGCCGGTGACCAGGTCGTGGGCATGGGTGGTTGGCAAGAGTACAGCGTGGTCGATGCCACGGTGCTGGGTGCCCTGCGCAAAGTGGACACCACCCATGTGCCACTCAGCCACTATTTAGGCGCTGTTGGCATGCCCGGCGTGACTGCTTGGTATGGCTTGGTCAAGATCATTGCGCCCAAAGCCGGTGAAACCGTGACCGTGAGTGCCGCCAGCGGTGCGGTGGGCAGTGCTTTTGGCGCACTGGCCAAAGCGCGTGGCTGCCGTGTGGTGGGCATTGCTGGGGGCAAAGACAAATGCGATTACGTGGTGAACGAGTTGGGTTTTGATGCCTGCATTGACTACAAGCAACACAAGGATTACCCATCGCTGTCTAAGGCACTGCGCGAAGCCTGCCCGAACGGCATCGACGGCCATTTTGAAAACGTGGGCGGCATGGTGCTCGATGCGGTGATGTTGCGCACCAACGCCTTTGCCCGAATTGCGGTGTGCGGCATGATCGCGGGCTACGATGGCGCGCCCTTGCCCATGGCCAATCCGGCACTGATTCTGGTCAACCGCATGAAGATTGAAGGTTTTATCGTCAGCGAGCATATGGAAGTCTGGCCCGAAGCCCTGCAAGAACTGGGCACTTTGGTGGGCACCGGCAAACTGCGCCCCCGCGAGTCGGTGGCACAAGGCTTGGCGGCAGCCCCTGAAGCCTTTTTGGGCTTGCTCAAGGGCAAAAACTTTGGCAAGCAATTGGTCAAGTTGCTCTAAAAAGGCGTCGCACCATGTCCGATCTGATCCTGCACCACTACCCGACATCGCCTTTTGCCGAAAAAATCCGGCTGATACTGGGCTACAAGCAACTGGCCTGGAAGAGTGTTTACATCCCGATGATGATGCCCAAGCCCGACTTGACGGCGCTGACAGGGGGCTACCGGCGTACGCCGGTGTTGCAGATCGGTGCCGACATTTATTGCGACACCGCACTCATATGTGATGTCCTGGAACACCAGGCCCCAAGCCCCACGCTCTACCCCGAAGCAGTCAAAGGCGCGGCCCGAATCGTGGCGCAGTGGGCCGATGGCGCTTTGTTCACTGCGGCCATGGCCTGGAACTTTCAACCTGCCGGGGTGGCGCAAGTGTTTGCCGGGGCGCCGGCTGAGACCATTCAAGCGTTTGTGGCCGACCGCGCGGCCATGCGCTCCGGGGCACCGCGCATGGCGGTGGGCGATGCGGCGGGCACTTACAAAAGCTACCTGCGGCGACTGGCCAACATGTTGCACGGACAAGACTTTTTGTTCGGCGCGCAGCCTTGTGTGGCCGACTTTGCCGCTTACCACCCGATTTGGTTTACCCAAGAACGCACGCCTGCCGTGGCAGGCATTTTGGACGCCACGCCCGAGCTGAAGGTCTGGATGGAGCGCATCAAGGCCATCGGACACGGGGCCTCTGGCCCGCTTAAGCCGCAAGAAGCACTGCAAATTGCCCAGGCCGCAACACCCGCCGCTTTGTCAAACGATGTGTTCCAAAATGAACACGGCATTGAATTGGGCAGCCAAGTGGTGGTGGCGGCCGACCACTTCGGGCTAGAACCGACCGAGGGGACTCTGGTGGCCGCCAGCCGAACCCGTTACAGCCTGCGCCGCACAGACGAGCGGGCGGGTACGGTGCATGTGCATTTCCCGCGCGTGGGCTTTACATTGAAAAAGGCGGTCGCATGATTCAAAACTTTGAAGGCAAAACCGCTGTTTTGACCGGCGCTGGCTCGGGTTTTGGCCTGGAATGCGCGCGCATCGGGGCCCGGATGGGCATGAATCTGGTGCTGGTCGATGTGCAGCAAGATGCGCTCGACAAAGCCACCTCTGAAATGCAGGCACTGGGTGTCCCGGTGCTGGCCCGCAAGGTCGATGTCTCTAACGCCGAGGCCATGGCGCAACTGGCCGCCGATGTCCAACAACGCTTTGGTGCGCCCCATTTTGTTTTTAACAACGCGGGTGTGGGCGCTGGAGGTTTGGTCTGGGAAAACTCGCTGGCCGATTGGGAATGGGTGCTGGGCGTTAACCTTTGGGGCGTGGTGCACGGTGTGCGCTTGTTCACCCCCATGATGCTGGAGGCCGCCAAAGCCGACCCGGCTTATCGGGGCCACATTGTCAACACCGCCAGCATGGCGGGTTTGTTGACAGCCCCCAACATGGGCATTTACAACGTCAGCAAACATGCCGTGGTCAGTTTGACTGAAACGCTTTACCAAGACCTGCAATTGGTCAGCGATCAGGTCAGCGCCAGCGTGTTGTGTCCCTATTTTGTGCCCACGGGCATCAGCCAAAGCCAGCGCAACCGCCCCCATGATTTGCCTGCCGAAAAACCCACG
>CAMDXR010000156.1 GCA_945877725.1 Limnohabitans sp. Rim8 | reverse complement strand
AACGCTGGGCGTGTGTGTTGGCTTGTCTTAGCGATGCTGGCCAGACCCGAAGCCAACAAAATCAAGCTCAAAATCTGCAACCACCCTTGCGCCTGGCCACTGCCGGGCAGGGCCACTGCAGCCGCCTGAGCGGCACCTGCCAAAGCGGGCCAAAAAGTTTGCAGGCCGCGAACCCGCTCGCGGCCCAAGCTCATGCTTTGGGCTCTTGGGTGCTTATCTGGGCCACCGGCGACACCTTGAACCAGCGCACCGCCCCAGCCCGGGTGTGCAAGACCACAAACTGCAGCCCCGCCAAAATGTATTTTTCGCCTCGCCGGGGTACGTGTCCCATTTCGTGGGCAATCAAGCCGCCAATGGTGTCAAAGTCTGGGCCCTCGGCATCTTCTCGAGCCAACGCCAAGTCCACGCCAAAGGCTTCCCCCACGCGGTCAAGCGATGTGTCGCCGCTGACGCGAAAGCTGCGATCGGGCAGGCCAAAAATATCGCCCTCGTCGTCGGCGATGTCGAATTCATCCTCGATCTCGCCCACAATTTGCTCCAAAACATCCTCAATGGTGATGAGCCCGGCAGTGCGCCCAAACTCGTCAATGACGATGGCCAAATGGTTGCGGTTGTCGCGAAACTGGCGCAACAAATCGTTCAGCCCCTTGCTTTCAGGCACAAACACGGCGGGCCGCAACAAGGCTCGGATATTCAATTCGGGCGCGCGCTGGAGCTTGAGCAAATCTTTCGCCAGCAAGATGCCGATGATGTTTTCCTGTTCGCCCTCAAACACCGGAAACCGCGAGTGCGCGGTCTCAATCACTTGGTGCAGCAACTGGTCAAAGGGGTCTTCGATGTTGAGCAAATCCATCCGGGGGGCTGCCACCATCACATCGCCAGCGGTCATGTCGGCCATTCGGATCACGCCCTCGAGCATCAGGCGACTTTCCGTATTGATGATCTGGTTGTCCTCGGCCTCGGCCAGGGTGGCAATGAGCTCGTCAGCAGAGTCAGGGCCGGGATGGATAAATTCAGCGAGCTTTTGCAGGAAACTACGCTTGTCTTCGCGCAAAAAAGATCGCGCAGGATGGGGGTCGGACACAGTCAGGGGTTGCAGGACATGCTGTTATTGCTAAGACTCTAGGATACCGGATTCGCATGACAAACTGGTAATTTAAGGCTTGTGAGCCGTGTGGCGGGCTTCACGCACCCCCTTGCGAATCTCTTGCACAGTGGCCAGCCACTCGCGAAATTGGTGCGCCTGATTTTTCAATTGATAGTCCAATTCAGCCATTTGGTCTTGCATGAGACCGCTCAGTTGGCTGTCCAGGGTAGCCTCTGGCAGGGTCAGGTAGGCTTCGCTTTCACTGCCATCGCGCTCCACTTTTGCACCTGCATGGCGGGCAATTTTGAGCATGGCCACGTTTTCGCTCAGCGCATGGATAAACAGCATGCTGACCCCTTGGTTGCGGGCGTGCATGACGGCGTGGTTAAAAAGACGCACACCCAAGCCCTTGCCACGGTGGTGCGAGGCCACCGAGACGCCAAACTCTGCACAGGTTGCCCACTTTGGATCGACTGAAAACGCCAAATGCGCCATGGCCACCAGCTCAAGGCGGCGGTTGAACACCCCGAAAATTTCATCCCGGTCAAAGTTCAAGCCAGCGACATAAGGGCCAATTTGCTCGTCGGTTGCGGGATAGCCAAAACGCAAATACCGATCCTGATTCTCCAAAGACAACAAATGTCGCAATATGCGCGGCTTGTGACGGGGCGACAAAGACCGTATGGGAATCCAGCCCATTTGCTTTTTCGGTGCCGCTTCGGCAGTGCCTAAGTTGACGACAAACGCGACCCACTGCCGCCAAAGTTGACGCCAGTATCCGGGAGGAGTGCTTGGAGGTGAGTTCATTTAGTCATTCGGGTTTTCCCTTATTTTGCATCCAATTCTTCAAGCTTGTCCCGCACGGTTATTTGTCGCGTCTGAGACCTTTAAAAACCTTACTGAGGAATTGCCCGATAACACTTAGCCCATCGAATAGCCACAATCAGACTCAACAGGAGATCTCCCCAATGGAACGTATTTGGCTCAAGAATTACCCGCCCGGCGTACCGCACGACATCGACCCTAACCAATACAACAGCCTGACTGACGTACTTGAGACGGCTTTTCGTGCCCATGGCAACCACCCTTTTTCGGTCTGCATGGACCGATGGATGAGCTACAAAGAACTGGACGACTTGTCCAAAGCCATGGGGGCCTGGCTGCAAGACAAAGGTTTGCCCCCGGGCAGCCGCGTGGCCATCATGCTGCCCAACTTGCCTCAATTTGCCGTGACCATGGCGGCTGTGCTGCGCGCCGGCTACACCTGCGTCAACGTGAACCCGCTTTACACCGCCCGTGAGCTGCAACACCAACTCAAAGACTCCGGGGCCACGGCCATTGTCATTCTGGAAAATTTTGCAAAAACCTTGCAAGAAGTCATTGACCACACGGCGGTTCAACACATTGTGGTGGCCTCCATTGGCGACTTGCTGGGCCCTTGGTACGGGCGCTGGATGACCTTTGCAGTGCGTCATTTGGCCAAAATGGTGCCTGAGTTCGAGCTTTCACTGGCAGGCGGGCGCAGCGTCACCCCTTTCAAGAAAGCCATTGCCCAAGGGAAACAACTGAGCTTCAAACCCACCCATCAAACTCTGGATGACATCGCGTTTTTGCAATACACCGGTGGCACCACCGGTTTGTCGAAAGGTGCCGTTCTGACGCACCGCAACATCGTGGCGGCCATTTTGCAAGCCGAAGGTTGGTTCAGTCCGGCCCTGGCCAGCGTTGGCGATCTGCGCAAAATTAACGGCATTGCCGCATTGCCGCTCTATCACATCTTTGCGCTCACGCTGTGTTTGCTGGCCATTCGGCAAGGCTCGCACCTGACCTTGGTGCCCAACCCGCGCGACTTTGGCAAATTCATTGCCGTTCTCAAGCAGCGGCCATTTCACATGTTGCCGGGCGTGAACACCTTGTTCAATGCCCTGATGCAACACCCGATGTTCAAGACCATCGATTTTTCTAACCTGCGCCTGACCCAGGCCGGCGGCATGGCGGCCTCAGAGGGCACCGCCACACACTGGCAAAAAGCCACCGGCAGCGCCATGATTGAAGGCTGGGGCATGAGCGAGACCTGCGCCATCGGTACCAACAACCCGGTGACGCAAACCCACTTTAGTGGCAACATCGGCCTGCCGCTGCCCAGCATCGACATCGCCATCAAGGACGAAGCAGGTCAAAGTTTGCCCGTCGGCAGCTCGGGAGAAATCTGCATCCGTGGCCCCAACGTCATGACCGGGTATTACAACCAGCCCGCCGAAAACGCCAAAACCTTCACCGCCGATGGTTTCATGCGCACGGGCGACGTCGGCATCATGGACGAGGGCGGCTTCACACGCATCGTGGACCGCATCAAGGACATGATCATTGTGAGCGGCTTCAACGTGTTTCCAAGCGAGCTAGAAAACGTCATCTCAACCTGCCCCGGCGTGGTCGAATGTGCCGCAGTCGGCATCCCCGACACCATGCAGGGCGAAACCATCAAGGTCTTTGTGGTGCGCAACGACCCCCTGCTGACCGAAGAAGCCGTGGCGCGTTTTTGTCACGACAACCTGACCGGTTACAAACGACCTAAATACATTGAGTTCCGCGACGAACTGCCCAAATCAAACGTCGGAAAAATTCTGCGCCGTGAATTGCGCAGCAACAAATAATGCTTTGCCGGTTTATTGCATGAACGCTCCCGCTGCACTGCCTGCGGGCATCACCGTCTTCGAACGAGGTTGGTTATCGGCCAACAACATTCTGCTCTGCGACGCAGACAGCGCCACCTTGGTGGACAGCGGTTACACATCGCACCAGGCTCAAACGCTGGCCTTGCTAGAACAAGCGCTGCAAGGCCGCAAGCTTGACCGACTGGTCAACACGCACCTGCACAGCGACCATTGCGGGGGCAACCATGCCCTGCAAACCCATTACACCGCCTTGCAAACTTGGATACCCCCCGGTTTATCCCAAGCCATTCAAAGCTGGAACGAAGCCGAACTGACCTACCAGCCCACCGGACAAAACTGCCCGCCGTTCACATTTACGGGCTTGCTCCAGCCCGGTGCCAGCCACCGCTGGGCCGATATGGAGTGGCAAGTGCATGCGGCCCCCGGACACGACCCGCACTCGGTTATTTTGTTTGCGCCCGAACACCGCTTGCTCATGTCGGCTGACGCGCTTTGGCAAAACGGCTTTGGCGTGGTGTTTCCCGAACTGGAAGGCGTGGCTGCTTTTGAAGAAGTCGGGCAAACGCTCGACCTGATCGAGCAACTCAATCCGGCCACCATCATCCCCGGGCACGGCGCCGTGTTCACCGAAGTCGCGCCCGCCCTGGCACTGGCCCGCAGCAAGCTAGAAGCCTTTGCCCAAAACCCGGAGCGACATGCCCGTTATGGCGCCAAGGTACTGCTGAAATTCAAGCTGCTCGAATGGGGTGAAATCTCCAAAGCAACGTTCACCGCATGGGCTCGGCAAGTGCCCTACTTTTTAGCGCTGCACAAGCGCTTCGGCCAAGGTCACACACTGGACATCTGGCTCGATATGATGCTGGCTGAATTAGAGCGCAGTGGGGCCATGAAAACAGAGCTTGATCTGTTGCAAAACGTCTGACAATTTACCCTGCGAATAATCTCGTCCGTACGGACTATGACATTGCAACAGCCCCGGCCTCACAATGCAGACTCATGAAATTGACCTGAAAGTCAGGCAATCTCATGCATTAAAAAGACGATTCAAGGAGACGGCCATGGGGGGTGCTCAAACATGTTTTTCACCAAATACAACCAGGTTCATGGTGTACATGGGCTCGCTTTGTAGGGCGTGTGCTTTTGCCCCCTCTAAGGCCTGAGCCGCTCAAGACCCGGATGGCTTGAATCCCACTTTGCATCGCATCGAATTAAAACGAGGAGAATTTTAAATATGGATGATTACGCCAGCCGGCAACGAAAGCCGACCAAGCACCTTATCGGGCTGGGGCTGGTGGTGGTGTTGCACCTGTTGTTCTTTTGGGCCATCAGCTCGGGGCTGGCCCGGTCTGTCGTTAAAAAAATTCAGGGTCCAGTGGAAGCGGTTTTGCTTGAAGAGAAGAAGCCCGACATTCCCCCACCCCCGCCGCCGCCTCCGCCCAAAAACCTGCCACCACCACCCGCCTACGTGCCCCCGGTGGATGTGCCCATTGCCAACAATGCCCCCTCGGCAAACGCGATTGCAGCCGTCACCGCCACACCACAACCTGTGGCACCGGTGGTTGTTGCACCGCCACCGCCCCCTCCTCCTCCTCCGCCGCCACCGCCACCTGCTCCGGTTGTGCGCACCCCGGCTGTGGTCAACTCCGCCAATTGCGCCAAGCCTGAATACCCCAGCGCCTCACGTCGTTTGGAAGAAGAAGGCACTGTGAGCCTGCGCTTTTTGGTCGGCACCGACGGCAAAGTGATCGAGTCTGAAGTCGAGAAGACGTCTGGCTACAAACGCCTTGACGAAGCTGCCCGCGCCGCTTTGTCGCGCTGCCAGTTCCGTGCGGCCACCGTGGACGGCAAGCCCGAACAAGGCTGGGCCACCATGAAATACACCTGGCGTCTGGAGTGATCCGGACTCCTGATCCATCCATCATTCGTTCCATTTTTTACCCCATTACCCCAGAGGAGCACCTCATCATGTTCAAACACTCCAAAAGCTTCGTCTTCGCAGGTCTGATGGCCGGCTTGTTTTTTGCAGGCACCGTGATGGCCCAAGCCACCGATGCGGCCGCTGCCGCTTCGGCCCCCGTGGCTGCGGCCGCTGCCGCCGTGGCCGAAGAAAACCCCTACGGTCTGGGCGCGCTGTGGGCCCAGGGCGACTTCGTGGCCAAGGGCACGCTGCTGATCTTGGTGATCATGAGCATGGCCTCTTGGTACGTGATCTTCACCAAGTTTGCCGAGCAATCCAAGCTGAACAAGCAAGCCAAAGCCGCGCAAGACTCTTTCTGGAGCGCCAACACGGTTGAGCAAGGCAAAGACACTTTGCAAGAAGGCTCGGCCTTCCGTTTTATTGCAGAAAAGGGCCTTGAGGGTGCTTCTAAGCACACCGGTTTGCTGGGCGCAGTCGATTTCAACGAGTGGGTCACCATGAGCATCCAACGCGCCATTGGCAATGTACAAAGCCGCATGCAAGACGGCCTGGCCGTACTGGCCACTGTGGGTTCCACCGCGCCGTTCGTCGGGTTGTTTGGTACGGTTTGGGGCATTTACCACGCGCTGGTCAAGATCGGCATGTCTGGTCAGGCCTCCATTGACAAAGTCGCTGGCCCCGTGGGCGAGGCGCTGATCATGACCGCCATTGGTCTGGCCGTGGCCGTGCCTGCGGTGTTGGGTTACAACTACTTGGTGCGCCGCAACAAGGCCGTAATGGAGCAAGTCAACGCCTTTGGCTCCGACTTGCACGCCGTGTTGCTCGGTTCGGCCAAGAAGTAAGCTGTTTCAGCCCCGCCCTGCACCCCCTCAGGAGAAGCCCCCATGGCCATGAACGTAGGCGAAGCCGATGACGAGATCATCAGCACCATCAACACCACCCCCCTGGTGGATGTGATGCTGGTGCTGTTGATCATCTTTTTGATCACCATTCCGGTGGTGACCACCTCCATCAAGGTGGACTTGCCCAAAGAGCAGAACGTGGTGCGCGAGACCAAGCCAGAGAACGTGATCATCTCGGTGGACAAGGCAGGCAACATTTACCTGTACGACACCAAGATCAAGAACAGCACGGATTTGGTGGAGCGGATGAAGAAATTCTCAGTCATGACACCCCAGCCCGAGGTGCAAATCCGGGGCGACGGCCAAAGTGACTTCGAGTCGGTGGGCCGGGTGATGTACGCGGTGCAGCGCGCGGGCATCGTCAAGGTGGGCTTTATCACCGAGCCTGCCAGCAACTAACAGGAGCCAAGCCATGGGCATGAATGTAGGAACGAGTTCCAGCGACGAGCCGGAAGTCATGATCGAGATGAACACCACGCCGCTGATTGACGTGATGCTGGTGCTGCTGATCATGCTGATCATCACCATCCCGGCGCAGTTGCACTCCGTGAACTTGGACATGCCACTGCCCACCAACGCGCCCAAAAAGGCCGACCCGGTGGTGATCAAGATCGATGTGGACGCCAACAGCGTGATCAACTGGAACGGCAAACCCATTGCGGACCGTGCAGAGCTGGACCTGCGGCTG